>JBJEQL010000248.1:0-9946 GCA_051881735.1 Oscillospiraceae bacterium | reverse complement strand
AGGTATGGGCTTCTCGAACGTTGGTCTTGGAATCGTTCACTCGATGGCTCACCCTCTCGGCGCACTTTATGACACACCGCATGGTGTTGCTAACGCTATCATTCTTCCGACAGTTATGGAATACAACGCACCTGCAACAGGTGAAAAGTATCGCGAAATTGCAAGAGCAATGGGCGTTAAAGGCGTTGACGATATGTCACAGGAAGAATACAGAAAGGCTGCAATCGACGCTGTAAAGCAGCTTTCACAGGATGTAGGAATCCCTGCAGACCTTAAGGACATTGTTAAGGAAGCTGATATTCCGTTCCTTGCACAGTCTGCTTACGATGACGCTTGCCGTCCGGGCAACCCAAGAGATACTTCCGTTGAAGAGATCACTGCACTTTACAAATCTCTCCTTTGATTTCTTTGAAAAAAATCTGCAGTCCGAACGTTTTATGCGCTCGGACTGCTAATTCTTATAAAAGGTAAGATAATAAATGAAATTCAAATTTACCGTTGACATTGACAATATAAATTATGCGCAGATGATAAGGGCGCTGCTCCCATATATTGACAAATCGGAAATTCCGCTGCCCTCTGCCGTGCTTGACGCTGCAGAAGCTCCCGGCGTGCTTGAAAACTTTCTGAGATTTGTTCCCCAAGAACAGCAGGACAAGCTTTTTCTGTCATTATTTGAGCAGAACAGCGGCAGGATCACCGATGCGGTTGTCCGTTTTGCCGACAAACACGGCGTTGAAGCTAACATTTCAGGATTGAAGCTTGAAGAAAAACTGTAAAACTATCAAGCTTTACAGTTATATAAATCAGCGCAGATACGTCGTATTTAGTTTGTTATACATAAAAATAGAAATAATAGCTGTAACGTAATATAATTTTACAGCCATTTAGGAGAGAAGATATATGAACGAAACGATAAAAACGCTCACATCACGCAGAAGTGTGCGTTCCTACAAGGAAACGCCCGTCCCCGATGATGTTCTAAACGAGATTCTTACCGCAGGTGAATATGCTCCGAGCGGAAAAAACAGACAGCCCTGCGTTATGGTCGTTGTAAGAGATAAAGAAACGATAAAAAAGCTGTCGAAGATAAATGCAGAGATCATGGGCAGCGACAAAGACCCTTTCTACGGCGCACCGACGGTCGTTGTTGTATTTTCCGACAGCACCGTAAACACATACCTTGAAGACGGAAGTCTTGTTATGGGAAATCTTATGAATGCGGCGTTCTCTCTCGGCGTAGATTCCTGCTGGATACACAGGGCAAGAGAAACCTTTGAAACCGATGAAGGCAAGGCTCTAATGAAAAAATGGGGGCTTGACGAAAAATATGTTGGTATCGGAAACTGCATTTTAGGCTACGCTGACGGCGAGCGCATACAGCCTGCTGCAAGAAAAGACGGATTTGTTATTTTTGATTAAGTAAATCTGCTCTCAATGAAATCACGCACAACGGAGGACAAACTATGGACATAATCGCCTTGCTTGCGTATATCTTTCCTGTATTAATATTGATATTATTATGTTTAATTACGGCGATCATAGTCTGCAAGGTACGGAAAAAAGGAAAAATTAAGCCGTTTGTGATTTCGGCAGCTGCTTGTGCAGCTTTGCTTACAGCCGATTTATATTTCATTCTTTCCGATGGAATTATAATTGATCCGCCTCCTCCGCTAATAGCAAATATGCCGGACTTAGTCGGTCACAGCTATTTTGAAAGTAAAGCAGATTATTCCGATCAATTTGATCTGACCGTTGAAAATCAGGAGTATTCGAGCGAATATCCCGAAGGAACGATCATTCAACAAAATCCGCCTGCCGGAAAAGAGTTTCTTGTTGGCAGAACAACGGTAAAATGTGTCGTAAGCAAAGGAATAAGGTATGTAAGCATTCCTAACGTTATAGGTTTTGACCTTGAAACTGCAAAAAAACTCTTAGTGGAAGAATGTGGATTTTCAGTTGTGACCGTATATAAATATTCGGACGAATACGGCAAAGGGTTTATTATTGAGGCAAGTCCCAACGCAGGAGAAAAATATCCGTTTGGTTCTAATGTAATTCTTACGGTAAGTATGGGTGAGGAAATACAAACAGCAGAGTAAGTCAAAGTTACACGCCAAAAAGCAAATACTACATTAAAAATTTCGAAAAGACGAATTAGTTATTTACGTCTGAAATATTGCGAGGTTGAAATGACAATTAATAAAATGACTATCGCTGATTATGATGAAATATACGACCTTTGGATAAACACTAAAGGTATGGGATTGAACGATCTTGACGATTCTCGTGAGGGAATAGGAAAATTCCTTGATAGAAACCCCGAAACCTGCTTTACAGCAAAAGAAAATGGTAAGGTCATCGGCGTTATAATCGCAGGACACGATGGACGGCGTGGTTATATTTATCATACGGCAGTTCTTCAATCAGAGCGGAATAAAGGCATCGGTACGGCATTAGTTGAAAATGCCCTTACCGCTTTGAAGCAAGAGGGCATAAACAAAGTCGCACTTGTTGTATTTGACCGCAACGAAAACGGCAACAGCTTTTGGGAAAGAAAAGGCTTTACCGTTCGTGACGATCTTGTTTACCGCAACAAGGCGCTGACGGAAATGATACGAATTGACACTTGAATTTTGAAGCGTTGAGAGTGGAGTGAGGAGTTTATTTACCAACTCCTCACTCCTAACTCCAAACTCCACACTTTTTACGCTCCACTCTCAAAACTCAAAACTAAAAAGGAGGTAATATTATATGTTAAAGAATATCCCAAAGATACTCTCCCCCGAACTCGTAAAAACGCTTATGGAAATGGGGCACGGCGATGAAATTGTCATCGCTGACGGAAACTTCCCTGCCGAAACTATCGGAAAGCGTGTTATCCGCTGCGACGGTCACGGTGTAACAGAGCTGCTTGACGCAATTATGCAGCTTTTTCCGCTCGATACTTACACCGAAAAGCCTGTTATGCTCATGGAAGTAGTTCCGGGTGACCCCGTTGTTCCCACTATCTGGGACGATTACAAGGCTACCATAAACAAATATGAGCCTGAAAACTGCAAAATTGAAATGATAGAACGCTTTGCTTTCTATGAACGAGCAAAGACCGCTTATGCAGTTGTTGCAACAGGCGAAGAGGCGATTTACGCTAACATTATCCTTAAAAAAGGCGTTGTAAAGTAACGGTGGACTGATATGGAAAAACGAGTTTTAGCTTTCGACTTCGGTGCATCAAGCGGACGTGCGATAATCGGCATTTTTGACGGTGAAACGATACGTCTTGAGGAAGTTCACCGCTTTGAGAACACGCCGGTTCAGATGTGCGGAACGCTTTACTGGGATCTGCCACGCCTTTTTCACGAGGTCAAGCAGGGTCTTGTTAAGGCTGCGCAGAGCGGCGGATTCGACAGTCTTGCCGTGGACACATGGGGCGTTGATTTCGGACTTATCGGCAAGGACGGACATCTGCTTGAACTGCCCGTAAACTACCGTGACGGCCGCACTTCGGGTATGCTTGAAAAGGCTTTTGAGCGCATCGGCAAGGAAGAGTTCTACAATATCACAGGCAATCAGTTTATGGAGATAAACACAGCTTTTCAGCTGCTGTCGCTTAAGCTTGACCGACCCGATATGCTGAAAAGCGCTGATTCTCTCCTGCTTATGCCCGACTTATTCGGATATCTGCTGACAGGAAGGAAACGTGCAGAGCTTTCCATAGCTTCCACAACGCAGATGATGAACGCTGCGGAACGCAAGTGGTCGGAAACGGTGCTTGATGCACTTGGTATACCGAAAAACATACTTCCCGATATTTGTATGCCTGCGACAGAACTTGGGGCGCTCTCCGAGGAGATTTGCGCTGAGCTTGACATTCCTGCGGCCAAGGTAATTTCCGTCTGCGGTCACGACACGCAATGTGCTGCTGCGGCTGCGCCCACGGAAGAAGATGATTTCATCTTTATTTCCTGCGGAACATGGTCGCTCTTCGGCACGGAAACGAACGAACCGATTATAAGTGATAAATCTGCAAATCTTAATATCACCAATGAAACGGGTTATGGCGGAAAGGTCACTTTCTTAAAGAACATCATCGGCTTATGGCTCATTCAGGAATCACGCCGTCAGTTCAGGCGTGAGGGCAATGAATATTCCTTTGCAGACCTTGAAAAAATTGCGCTGGAGTGTGAACCGTTCAAGTGCTTTATCGACCCCGATGCGCCTGAGTTCGTTCCTGTGGGAAATATTCCCGAAAGAGTGCGTGAATACTGCCGCAAAACAGGACAGCCTGTTCCCGAGAGTGTTGGCGAAGTAATGCGCTGCATTTATGAAAGCCTTGCGCTGAAATATCGTCTTTCATTTGACGAGATAAAGGAATGTACGGGCAAGGAATACAGAAAGATACATCTTGTCGGCGGTGGAACAAAGGACGGAATGCTCTGCCGAATGACCGCCGCTGCCTGCAATTGTGATGTTGTTGCAGGTCCTATCGAGGCTACCGCTTACGGAAATATCGCAATGCAGCTTATTGCCGAGGGTGCGATACCCGACATCAAAACCGCACGGCGTATTATTGCAAAGTCGGACAATGTAAAGCTGTACGCTCCCGAAAATACGGAAGAATGGGAAAAGGCGTATAAAAGGTATATTGAAATTGTATGTAGATGAGTTTATGGAATGTTGAAAGTGGAAAGTGAAAAGTGGAATTTTTATTTTCACATTTTCCTTTCAACAGTTTCAATTCTTAACAAACCTTAAAAATCCCCAAAAGCTGAAAGTAAAAATTAATTCCACTTTCAACTTTCCACTTTTCACTTTTAACTAAAAAGGAGAATGAATCATGTACCCAAGAATAGGAATAAGACCAATTATTGACGGACGCCAGTTCGGAGTAAGAGAATCTCTTGAAGTTCAGACAATGAACATGGCAAATTCTGCAAAGAAGCTCATTGAGGATAACTGCCGCTATCCTGACGGAACGCCTGTTGAGTGTGTTATCACGCCGTTTACTATCGGCGGCGGAGCAGAAGCTGCAAAGGCTGAGGAATTCTTCTCAACACAGAATATCTGCGCAACGCTGTCCGTTACCCCCTGCTGGTGCTACGTTACGGAAACTATCGACCTTAATCCCACCACTATCAAGGCTGTTTGGGGATTTAACGGCACAGAGCGCCCGGGCGCAGTTTATCTTGCAGCTGCAATGTCTGCTCACGCTCAGAGAGGTTTGCCTGCATTTTCTATCTATGGTCACGATGTTCAGGATGCTGATGATACTTCTATCCCCGATGACGTTTCGGAAAAGATTCTCCGCTTTGCTCGCTGCGCAGTTGCAGTCGGCTGGATGAAAACCAAGGCTTATGTCAATATTGGCGGCGTTGCAATGGGTATCGCAGGTTCTTACTGTGATGCAATGTTTATGCAGGACTATCTTGGACTGCGCCCCGAATGGGTCGATATGACAGAGATACTCCGCCGTATACATCTTGATATTTACGACCATGAAGAATATGAAAAGGCTCTCGCATGGACAAAAGCACATTGTCCTGAGGGTATGGACATAAATACAGAGATAAATCCGGGCAACAAAAAGGTAATGTCGCATGAGGAACAGTGGGAATTCACCGTTAAGATGACACTTATCGTCCGTGATATCATGCTCGGAAACGAAAAACTCCGTGAAATGGGCTGGAAAGAAGAAGCTAACGGAAGAAACGCTGTTATGGGCGGTTTCCAGGGTCAACGTCAATGGACAGACTGGCTCCCAAATGCAGATTTCTGCGAATCAATCCTTAACACAACATTCGACTGGAACGGAAAGAAGCAGCCGCTTACATTTGCTACCGAAAATGACGGTCTTAACGGCACAGCAATGCTGCTTGGAACACTTGTTACAGGCGCAGCTTCTGTATTTGCAGATGTTCGTACATATTGGAGCCCCGAAGCAGTTGAGCGTGTGACCGGAATCAAGCCGACAGGCAAAGCTGCAAACGGCTTTATCCACCTTATCAACTCGGGCGCGGCTGCACTTGACGGAACGGGCATGGCACAGGACGAAAACGGAAACCACCTCATGAAAAAATGGTGGGATATGACCGATAAGGACATCGACGCAGTCCTCGGTAAGGTTGACTGGTGCCCTGCAAACCTTGGTTATTTCAGAGGCGGCGGATTCTCTTCACACTTCCGCACACAGGCTGAAATGCCCGTTACAATGATAAGAGTTAACGTTATTGACGGCATTGGCCCTGTTCTTCAGCTTGCAGAGGGATATACTGTTGTTCTCCCCGAAGAGATGCATAAGCCGCTTGACGACCGTACAGATAAGACATGGC
Organism: Oscillospiraceae bacterium; assembly: GCA_051881735.1. GTDB lineage: Bacteria > Bacillota > Clostridia > Oscillospirales > Ruminococcaceae > UMGS363. Next base: position 3,617 of record JBJEQL010000248.1, on the reverse strand, counting down.
CGACAACATGGTTTGTTCCGAACCTTATGCCTGAAAAAACAGCGTTCAAGGACGTATATTCAGTAATGGCAAACTGGGGTGCAAATCACGGCGCATTCGCATACGGACATATCGGAAAAGACCTTATCACACTTGCATCAATGTTAAGGATCCCTGTTGCAATGCATAATGTTCCCGATGAAGATATCTATCGCCCACATGCATGGTCAGCATTTGGTACAAGCAACCTTGAAGATGCAGACTATAAGGCTTGCGAATGCTACGGACCGCTTTATAAGTAATGCGGAATTATTGCAGTCCAACATCTGTCTGGAAAACCGCAAAGCGGACGAAAGTTTAGGTCAAGCCTTTTCAAAGGCTTGTGGGTGTCCAGAGGGCAAAGCCCTTGGTCGCAGGTCATTTATGACCTTTAGCAGAAGAGCGAAATTCCCTAAACTTTAGCGAATGATTTTACCAAAAAACGTAATAACAAAAGATTACAAAGCGCAATTCACATAAAATAGGCAAAACGGAAATGAATATCAAAAGCCGTTGAACCTCAAAATTGAATTGCGCTTATTCTATTTTCCTAAAACTAATTGTCCTTGTGACCTACATATACGAACGAAGAGAGTATATGTAGATCACAACGCAATATGAATGACTATGCACAGAAAACTTCAATTCTCGCATATCCGTTCATATTATGTCGAATAAAAACGTCCTGCGCTTCGCTTGCACGTTTTCATTCGAGGAGAGTTTACTTTTGAAAAATAGAATAAAGCGCAATTCACAAATCGGTTTAACAAGTTATCCTATATCTAACTTGTTCTCTTTTCCGTTTCTTGATGTGAATTGCGCTTTTTATTTGTTAGTTTTTGGTTTTATTGCTGCAAACTTTGTGCTAAAGTTTTAGGAATTTCGCTCTTGCGAGAGCGACAAGGTGGCGCTGCCCCCTTGACCCCTGCCACCCTTTAAACAAAGCGAAATTCTTGCAGAATTAACGTAAACTTTGCTCCGCTTTGCGGTTTTAACGACAGATGTTGGACTTCAATAATTACGCATTAACCAAGCTCCAGCATTCTGTCAATGCATACAGAAGCACGTTTTATCTGCTCTTCAGACATTTCTATAACAAGTCCGCCCTTGCCGATAAGGCAATTATATACGTCAACAAGTGTTGTGGACTTCATATTCGGGCAGATAAGGTGCTTTGAAAGCGGATAGAAGCTCTTATCCGGACATACATACTGGAGATGCTCTGCTATGGAAATTTCCGTTCCGATGATAAATTCTTTTGCATCGGACTTCTTCGCAAAATTAACAATGCCTGATGTTGAACCTATGTAATCTGCGTGTTTGCAGACAGCCGGCTGACACTCGGGATGTACGAGGACAAGCGCTTCGGGGTGCTTTTCCTTAGCTTCGAGGACCTGTTTTTCTGTAACTGCTGCGTGTACGGGACAGCCGCCCTGGACAAGCTTGAAATTCTTCTCGGGGAGCTGATTTCTGACAAATGCGCCGAGGTTACAATCGGGTATAAAAAGGATATCCTTTGAATCAAGTTTACGGCAGATCTCAACTGCAGAGCTTGAAGTTACACAGACATCAGCATGTTCTTTAAGTTCGGCGGTCGTATTGATATAAGCGACAACTGTATATCCCGGGTACATTTTCTTAAGCTGCACAAGCTCGTCTGCGGAGATCTGCTCTGCCATAGGACACCCTGCATCGGGGCATGAGAGAACGACCTTTTTCTGCGGAGAAAGTATCTTGCAGGTTTCTGCCATGAAATGCACACCGCACATAATAAGCGTATCATTTTTATCCTCAGCGGCAAGCTGAGAAAGTCGGAACGAGTCGCCGGTATAGTCAGCGATCTCCTGAATTTCCTCAGCTTCATAGCTATGAGCAAGAATAGTTACGCCTTTTTCTTTTTTTATTTTAAGAATTTCCTGCTGTATATCTTTTATCATGGTTTTTACTCCTTTTTATTATCATCGGAATCATTTCCTTCATTCTCTTGTGTTTTTTTCTTCTTTGACTTAAAGACAAGAGAAAGCGGTTTATGCATAATATCCTGCTTTTCATTCACAGGAACATCTCCGGCATAATAGTCTGCTGTCTTTGTAGAAAGTCCTTTTCTTGCAAGCAGGAAATTGACAATATCACGGACAAGCGAATATATAACGGCAAAAATCGGAACACCAAGTATCATTCCTGCAAAACCGAACAGGCCGCCGCCAACAAAGATAGCAAACATTACCCAGAACGGCGAAAGTCCGGTAGAGTCGCCGAGTATTTTCGGTCCTAAGATATTTCCGTCAAACTGCTGGAGAATAATGATGAAAATAACAAACGGAATTACCTGTCTTGGAGCGGCAAAAAGGAGCAGAAATGCGCTCGGTATCGCACCTATAAAAGGCCCAAAGAACGGAATTATGTTAGTAACGCCGATAACGACGCTAATAAGTGCAACAAAGTCCATTTTCATTATCGACATACAGATAAAAGTCAGGATACCAATAATAGTTGAGTCAATAAGCTTGCCTGAAATAAAGCCGCTGAGCATTTTATTCGTGCGTGAGGCAACGCCGTAAACAACGTTTTTTCCGCCCTCGGGGAGAATTGCCGCAACGATCTTGCGCAGCTGAGCGATAAATTTCTCCTTGCTGAAAAGAAGATATATTGCAACGATAAAACCGATAACGAAGTCTTTTATACCGACAATAAAGCCAAGAGCACCATCTTTCAGCTTTATTGCAAACTCACCAAGCTTCGGAACGATCTCGTTGATAAATTCGGTAAGTTTCGGCTGAATGCTGTCAAACTGCGTCTGGACGAAGGTGTAAATATCTGGGTAATCCTCAACGAATTTGTATATCCAGCTTTCAAAGTTGATAAGATATGAGTTGAAGTTGCGGGCAATTCCGATAACGCTTTCAACGACCTGCGGAAGAAGGATCGCAACAATAGCGAACAGTACGGCAACAAGCGAGAGCAGACCGAAAGCAACGCTAAATGTACGGACAAGCTTACGCCTCGGCTTTTTTTGCTCAAAGCATTTGCTGAAAATACGCTCGTAGAATTTCATGAGCGGATTGACGATATAAGCGATAACAATACCCCATGTCACCGGAGCGATCACCTTTGCAAACGAACCGAGCGCACTGCTGATGACAGCGTTTTTCTGTACAAGAACAACAAGCAGCAGACATATCGCAAACGTGACAATAGCATAAAAAGAAACTGTTGCATATTTATGATTATATTCGATCTTCATATAGACGTCCTTTGGATTGAAAGTTTATACATATATTACATTATATCATTGTTTTGAGTGTTTGTAAAGAACGTTGAATAAAAAAGTTGATTAACTTTGATTTTTATACTAATCCTCATTTAACCTGTAGATAAATTTAGCAGCTATAATTGCACCACTCGTCGTCAAGCTCCCTTGCCGTGCGACAGCACGCCTGCGGTCGCTTTCCTTGATTGGTGCAATTCTATCTGCCAACTTTATCTACCGAACAAATGAGGATTAGTATTAAAAAATATTATTTTTCCCTCTTGACAAATATACAAAAGTGTGTTATAACTGTATTACAGCAATTAGTACAGTTGATACAGAGGTGATA
>JBJEQL010000247.1:0-9949 GCA_051881735.1 Oscillospiraceae bacterium | reverse complement strand
CAAGGCACTTAAGGTGTGTGAGATAGCTTTGTCCGAATGTCATAAAGAAACGAATGCGCTTTATACCCTTGATATTGAGTGCGAGCGATTCAAGCTCTTCGTGGTGAAGCAGGTACATATCCTTTTCGCCGACCTCAGGGAAGTTATACACACGCTTAATTTCCATAGGTTCGGTTTCGATCCACTTGCCGTCCTCGATGTATGAGCCTTTTGCGGAAACCTCACGGATATTTATTTCGGGGTTGAAGTTGGTTGCAAATGGGTAACCATGGTCGCCTGCGTTGCAGTCGAGAATATCTATATAATTGATCTCGTCGAAGTAGTGCTTCATTGCATAAGCGCAGAAAACGCCTGTTACGCCCGGATCAAATCCGCTGCCGAGGAGAGCCGTAATACCTGCTTTTTCAAACTTTTCACGGTATGCCCACTGCCACTTATACTCAAACTTTGCGGTATCCTCGGGTTCATAGTTTGCTGTATCGATATAATGCACCTTACATTCAAGGCAGGCGTCCATGATAGTCAGATCCTGATACGGAAGTGCAAGGTTAAGGCAGACATCAGGTTTGTACTCTTTCATAAGAGCAACAAGCTCGTCAACGTTATCAGCGTTAACCTTTGCTGTGGAGATCTTGGTTTTTCCGCCGTACATTGTATCAAGCTTAGCTTTAAGCGCATCACATTTTTCCTTTGTGCGTGATGCGATCATGATCTCCTCGAATACTTCGGAATTCTGGCAGCACTTATGGATAGCAACGCTTGCAACTCCGCCGCAGCCAATAATTAAAGCTCTTCCCATTTTTTCAACTTCCTTTCCAAATAAACGCTGATAATATCAGCGATTTCTTTGCAAATACTTGCAAGAAAATTATATCACATTACAGTCATCATTTCAATAGTATAAAAAAATTTAAAGAAATTTCAAAAAAAGTATTGACAAACAGGGTTATGCATGATATCATTGTATTAGTTAATTAATACAATACATATAAAGGAGAACATTTATGAAAAAAATTGGAAACTTTTTTGTAGCAATGGTACCGTTCTGGATCTATTTAGGTATTCAGTTCTTGGCAGGGGTCGTTTTGGGAATAGTTCTTATGGTCAAAGCCGTAGCCTCGGGCGAAAACGCACCTGATATGACAAGCGCAAGCTCATTGATGACGGTCTCCGTAGTATCGCAGATCGCAGCGTTTATCGGCGGCGTCATAACAATGCTTGTATCAAAAACAAAAATGCGTGATATGTCGCCGGTTCAGCAGGATAAAAAGGTATACGGTCTGACTGTCATATTCACAATGGGCGCATTTTTTGTACTGCAGCTTATAAACTCTCTTATGCTTTCGGTTTTCGGTGTTACGGAAATGGATTCAACGCAGGAGCTGCTTATGCAGTCTATTCCGTTTATGTTCTTTACAGCGCTTTTCGCTGCGTTTGTTGAAGAACTTCTTTTCCGTGGACTGCTTGTTACATTCTTCAAGAAGCGTGGTTTTTCCGACTGGTTCACAATTACAGCGATCACAATTACATTTGCGCTTATCCACTCAACAAATATGATAGTATATGCGCTTGTATTCGGACTTGTGCTTATGGGAATCAGATATGTGACCGGCGACTGGAAACTCTGCGTGGTATTCCACTTTGTCGGAAACCTTATGAGCTGTCTTTTATCGGTATTCGCACCGAGTGATGAAGCCGCATCGACTGTGGTTATCATTGGTTCGATAGTTGGCGGAATAATTGCGATAATTACTGCGATATTCGGCGTAAAGGCAGCAAGAGCAAATATTAATTCGGAAAGCGAAATGCCAAATCCGGAATTAAGCTGATAAAACCGCGAAGCGGACTAAAAGTTTCGTAATTCTGCTTGTTTTTCGAAGAAAAATCCGAACGACAGTGAGGACAGAATTACCTAAACTTTTGTCCGCTTTGCGGTTTTAACTGCAGATGTTGAAGCTGCAATAATTATGCATTATTATTCTCTGCTGCAAGTTCTTCTTCAAGCTTTGCACTCTGCTCTGCCTGGATATCGGAATATGCGGAGATCATAGGAACTGCATTTACGTCGTCTTTCTTGATACGGCGGTGGACATAGTTCTTTGTGATCGCAAATACAATGCCCGAAAGTGAGAGCACGCCGATAAGGTTCGGTATAGCCATAAGTCCGTTGAGCGTATCGGAGATATCCCATGCAAGGCTGAGATTCATTGTACAGCCTACGATGATGAACAGTATGAAAATAACCTTATACACATAAGTTGCTTTGGTTCCGAGAAGATACTCGAGAGCTTTTGTACCATAGAACGACCAACCAAGTGTAGTTGAAAATGCAAAGAGAAGAATTGCAATTGCAAGTATCTTACCTGCAACTGAGCCGAGTTTTTGGCTGAATGCGTAGGTAACAAGCGGAACGCCGTTTACTTCATTGATCTCTACTGAAGCAATAACAGGATTGCCGCTTTCATCTGTTACAAGATTTCCGTTCTCGTCCTTTGCCTGAACACCTTTAATTTCCATAACGTTGGCAAATGTAAAGTCGTTCTCGCCGCTTGCGCAGTCATTGTTCATGATCTTAACGGAAAGTTCCTGACCATAAACTGTTTTTGCCGGATACTCGGTATATGTACCCTCTGCAGCGTCATCTGCTGCGACAATAAGCTTTGGATTGATATTTGAATCGATAAGGTTAACAATTCCGTCCTCTGAAGTATGTATCTCGAAATACTGTGCCTGTGTGGAGATATTGTTCATTACCTCGTCAAAGGAGAGTGAATTTGCGGGACTGGAAAGGATAACGAACGCTGTGAGTGTGCAAACGATGATCGTATCGAAGAAAACTTCAAAAATACCCCACATACCCTGGATAACAGGTTCCTTAACGTCAGATGCGGAGTGAACCATAACGGAAGAACCAAGTCCGGCTTCGTTTGAGAAAACGCCTCTCTTGAATCCCATTGTAATTGCACGCTTTACGATATATCCGCCTACGCCGCCTGCGACAGCTGAAAAGCTGAATGCACTCTTGAAGATAGATGAAAAAACATAAGGGATCTGACGGAAATTCAGCACGAAAATGACAAGACATCCAATGATATAGAATACAGCCATAAATGGAACAAGCTTTTCGGTGACGCTTGCGATCCTCTTGATTCCGCCGAGGATAACAAGTGCTGCGATAACTGCGAGTACAATTCCTGTAACGAGAGTAGGAATACTGAAGTTAGACAGCATTGCGCTGGAAATAGAGTTTACCTGCGCCATATTTCCGATACCGAACGAAGCGAATACGCAGAAGATAGCAAAGAGAACTGCAAGCGGCTTTGCGATATGACGCAAGCCTTTTCTTTCCTTTAAGCCCTCTTCGATATAGTACATTGCGCCGCCGGACCATTCGCCCTTTTCGTTTTTCTTACGGAAATAGATACCGAGGACATTTTCGGAGAAGTTTGTCATCATTCCGAAGAATGCAGATATCCACATCCAGAAAACTGCACCCGGACCGCCGATACAAATAGCTGTTGCAACACCGGCGATATTACCGGTACCAATTGTTGCGGCAAGTGCTGTTGAAAGAGCCTGAAACTGTGTAATTGCCTTTTTCTCGGAAGTCTTTGTGACGGATTTCTTTTTGAAAATTGCAAGAAAGGTTTCATTTGCCCATGTTTTGATTTTGGTTATCTGGAAAAATCCTGTTCTCACAGTCAGGTAAATACCTGTTGCAATAATGAGAATAAGCATCGGTATGCCCCAGACAACACTATTGATTGCACCGTTGACATTTGAAACGGTATCGATGAATGATTGCATTTTTTTACCTCTTTTCTTTCATTATTGTTTATTATTGTAACATAATAATCCATTCATTTCAAGGGGAAAAACAAGAAAAATCCCGAAAAATGTCAATTATTCGGGATTTTTACGTTTTCTTCATACAATATATTCTCTCAATTCGCAATTCCCCATAAAGAAATTTGAATAATCGTGGGTCGTAAGGTCGTTGAAATAAGTTTCGATTATCCTGCACACTCCGCCGTGACAGACGAGGAGTACGTTTTTATCGGGATAGTTTTTTATAACATCGTCAATAACGCTGTAAGTTCTGTGTGCAAGCTGAAGGACCGATTCTCCGCCGCCGTGCATTTTCACTCCAAATTCGATTTTGTTTTTGGCAAAGCCCTCAGCAGTACGGTGTTTGCCCTCATAGTCACCGTAGTCCCACTCGATAAGTCTATCGTCGATCATGATATTGCAGCCAATTCTGTCTGCGACTGCCTGTGCGGTATCTCTTGCACGTTTCATCGGTGAGCAGATGATCAGGTCGATATCGCCTTTTTCAGCTGCTTTTTCGGCAAGCATAAGCGCCTGCTGTCTACCTGTTTCGGTAAGCTCGACATCGGTTCGTCCGCAAATTCTATCCTCAAGATTCCACTCGGTCTGACCGTGCCTTGCAGCATATATTTTCATTTTCATATTCCTTTCGCATAATACTATATTTATTATACCGCAAAACGTTAGCTGTGTAAATAAGCTGACTATTTTTATGTAGAAAATTTACCTTTCGGTTACAAATAACAGCTGCTTGCAGGGTCAATATTTTATAAAAATTATGCTAAAAAGCTTGACATTATCATCCGTACGTAGTATAATATTATAGTAACGCTGGAATAGCTCAGTCGGTAGAGCAGCGCATTCGTAATGCGCAGGTCGCGTGTTCAAGTCACGTTTCCAGCTCCACGAAAATTCCTGCAAACTGTGTGTTTATGCGGTTGGCAGGAATTTTTGTTTTTTGCAGTAAGTTCGAGTATCAGAAAGCATTTCGGTTGACATAGCTATAGCTATATGATATACTGTTTCCAAAAACGCAAAAATGGAAAGAAGCGGTCATATAATGAAGATACTTAATATACACGGTTACAAAGGCAGCTCGCACAATAGCGCTTATACAGCTTTAAAGGCACTCGGTTATGAGGTCATCTCCCCCGATATTGATTATGACAAGCTTTCACCCGATGAAACGCTTGATATGCTTTGTCGATGCGCTGCTAATATAAAGGTCGGCTTCATTGTCGGGTCAAGCTTAGGCGGATTTTATGCTGCGGTGATTTCCGCAAGGCTTAAGCTGCCCGTAATACTTATAAATCCATGCCTTTTGCCGTTTTTTTCTCTTCCGAAGCTTGGATATGAAGGCGATATCAAGTCGTTTATACCGATTTTCGGCGAGCTTTCTGATCTGGACGTTTCGATCACGCACACCATTGTCGGCGGCTGTGACGAGGTGTTGAACACTCACGATTTTACGGCATCTCTGCTCGGGGGCGGACATTACAAAGTCATTCCCAAGGGAAAGCATTCGGGCGATACCTTGCCTTTGGAAAGCTTTTTCGGGGAGATAATTGCAGAGTGCTGACAGCACAGCTTCTCCGATGCACTCACAAAAACATATCTCCTTATATAGTGCGCACTCAATAACTGATTAATGTCTGCTTTTGCCGCCACTGACGGGCGGCAAGGTGCAAGTTTTTTTGGCTGAACCGCAAAAAAACTTGCACCCAACAACCGAAAAATGCTCCGAAGCAAAGCTTCTACGCACTTTTTCGGTTGTTGAGCAGACATTATATAGACTTGAAAAAGTTGCTTTAAGGAGATATTTTTTATTGACATAAAGCTAAATTATGATATAATTATATTTATAATAATATAAATTTTTTAACGAGGTTATTTTTTTATGAAAAAAATCGTTATTATTGGTGCCGGTCCGGCAGGTCTTACAGCCGCATACGAATTATTGAAGCGTGATCCCGAACAATTCGATATTACTATACTGGAAGAAAGTGACAGGATCGGTGGAATATCTCAGACAGTTCGATACAAAAACAATCGCATGGATCTGGGCGGTCACCGTTTCTTTTCCAAGATTGACAGAGTAAACAAAATGTGGGACGAACTCATGCCGCTGCAGGGAAGTTTATCATTTGATGACAAGCTGCTGGGCAGGGAAAGAGAACTTGCTCCCGGCGGTCCCGATCCCGAAAAAACAGATAGGGTCATGCTGCGGCGCACACGAGTTTCAAGAATATACTTCGACCGAAAATTCTTCGACTATCCTGTCAGCGCAAAAGTATTCGGTCAGATGGGACTTGGCTCAACTTTTTCGGCAGGTATGAGCTATCTTAAATCATGCTTTGTAAAAAAACCGGAAAACTGTCTTGAAAATTTCTATGTGAACCGTTTCGGCAAAAAGCTTTACTCAATGTTTTTTGAAGGTTATACGGAAAAGCTGTGGGGACGTCATCCGTCGGAGATCTCAGCCGACTGGGGTGCTCAGCGTGTAAAAGGGCTTTCCGTCATGGCAGTTGCCAAGGATATGCTTTCCAAGATTTTCGGTTCAAAGCAGAAAGAAGTTGAAACCTCGCTTATAAACGAATTTTCTTACCCGAAATACGGTCCCGGACAGCTTTGGGAGACCGCTGCCGATGAAATACGCAGCATGGGCGGAAAAATAAAAATGAACTGTTCTGTAAAAGAGTTTACAGAAGAAAACGGAAAAATCACAGGAGTGATTTACACCTCTCCTGATGGTGATATGACTATCGAAGGCGATATATTTATTTCTTCCATGCCTGTAAAGGATCTTATCAACGGCATAAAGAGTGCGCCCGAAGATATAGTACGCATCGCCAACGGTTTGCCTTACCGTGATTTTATGACAGCAGGAATACTTGCTGACAAGCTCGCTCTTGTGAACAAGACCAATATGAAAACCCTTGGCAATATCGTTCCGGATTGTTGGATATATGTTCAGGATCCCGGTATCAAAATGGGAAGGATACAGATATTCAATAACTGGTCACCCTATCTTACGGCTGATCCTCAGAACAGCGTTTGGGTCGGTCTGGAGTATTTCTGCCGTGAGGGTGACGAATTCTGGACGATGACGGACGAAGCCTTTGCTGATATGGCGGCTGAAGAGCTTGTTAAAATGGGTGTCATCCGTTCAAAGGAAGCTATGCTTGATTTCCATGTAGAACGAGTAAAGAAAGCTTATCCTGCATATTTTGATACATACAGCGAGATCGACAAGATCATACAGTATGCCGACAGCTTCGGAAACCTTTACTGCGTAGGCAGAAACGGTCAGCACCGTTACAATAACATGGATCACTCCATGATGACCGCTTTTGAGGCTGCAGACAATATCATTTCCGGAAAAGAAACCAAGGAAAACATCTGGAACGTTAACACCGAGCAGGAATACCACGAGGAAAAAAAGCATGAATAAAAACATGAGTGAGATAATGGATATTCTTCGGGACAGAAAATTTGGCAGACTGTTTTCCGGAGATACAGAAAACACATTGATACAGTTTTTCCGATATGTTTTTGTCGGGGGACTTGCAACCGTAGCCGACTGGGGAGTATCTGCGCTGCTGTTTTATATCATATTCGGCTGCAAATACGCTGTGGCAGCAAACACGCTGTCATTCATTGTCGGACTTATTGTAAACTATCTGCTCAGCACGTTTTGGATATTCAAAAAATCAAAGGTAAAATCGAAGGCAATAGAGTTTATCGGATTTGCGCTCATTGGTCTTGTCGGACTGCTTATAACGGCAGGAATAACCGTGCTGTTCAGGCATTGGCTCATGAACGTTACCTCGGCTTATCAGATAGTTGCTAAGATCGCTGCGACCGCAATATCTTTTTTATGGAATTTCTTTGCAAGGAAATTTCTGCTGTTTTCATAAAGGAAAACGTCATATCCCAAATCGATTGGGATATGACGTTATTTTTTTATTCTGATACTGTCAATTTTTCAAGTCCAAGCTCTTCGACAAGATCTGTGCGGACATAAATTTCGCTGGTGAATGGTCTGTCTGTGGCTTTCCATATTTGATTTAATTCCCTAAAATAGACTCTTGTGTAATCGCCAATATCAGTTATTCCACTATAAACAGCACTTATATCAATTGTCGGATTAACAAGCACATCGGGAGCCCCCTGTGCTCTCCATTTTTCAATAAGGCCGGTACATTCCTCCAAACCTGCATGTTTATTAAATGTAAACGCCATATCATCTCTGCCATCGTTAAGGTTAAAGAAAATATTGCGATCCATATATGCAAGGATGCTGTCCGGCACATTGCAATGATTAAAATCGCATTCCCAAACTTCATCTTTAAGCACATCGTTCTCATCAAATTTATAATAAATATAATATCCTATCATGATATTGTAATCGTCAAGATCATGTTCCAAAATGAATTTAGCTTCATTTCTGCCTATTCCGTACACATCAGATATTTCATGAATTGATGCTGATATATTCCACCACAAAGAAATTGTCATAGGCAAAATTCCTGCTAAACGCATAGCAGAAATGATGTTTTTTTCTACCGATTTATTCGATATAGTTCTTACATTATCTTTTACTTCAATAGAACACCATGCCCAGAATACAAAAAACAATAATTCTACCCCAATATGATGTAAAGCCAAATACTTTATGGCGGTAAATATTGAAAACAAACCATACGGTATCAAAAAAAGAAGGAGCGTTCTTTTTTTATATGCAACGTATATTATTGCAGCTATAATTAATATGCCAAATATAACTCCGGATATTAATTGAATGTCCAGACATGCAAATGCTAAGTTATTATCAGATGAAAAAACCGTAGTTATACATACATCTGCCGGTAAAGCAAAAAAAGTATAAAGGAGACATTGCAGTATACCATTTGGAACAGGTAAGAATTTACGGCTCATTATTGCGAATGCATCATTTTCAGGTATTATTTCCAGAATAAGCAGAACAGCTAAAATCAGCAAACAAAGCAAAGAAGCTGTCCTTCTTTTGTCAAGCAGAAAAAGGAAACCTTCCTTTTTCAGCAGGCCGATAAGCCATGCAATTGTAATGCCACCTGCAAAAACGATTCCGTATGCGCTGGAAAGGCAGAGCAGCATAAGCGAAAATATAAAACGCCAAGGCTTTGTATCTTTATCCTTGAAAGTGATAGCTGCAAGAACAAATGCCAACATCATTATGCAGTATGGTCTGGATATAACGCTGTACTGATAAAAGAAAAAGTATGTAAACGGCATCAAAAGGCGTACAAGGCGCGGAAACGGCGATTTCCATATTATCAATCCCACCGCAAGTCCCGAAAAAATCAGACTGACAAGCATCAGGGAGAATTCATACGGACAGCCCAGCCGTGCAAAAGGCATCAATATCAGATACCACAGCGGAGGGTGACCCTCATAATGAAGCAGGGTGAAAAATATATCCTTTACCGAAGCACATTTTGCTATCTGCCATGCAATTGCTTCGTCATACCATGGCTCATGAAAGTATGAAATAACTATATGCAGTACGACATAGAGCAATGTTGCTGTCAGTTCCGGAATATGCCCTGCAATTGCTTCAATTTTTTTATTCAGGTTATTGACAGCGTCACCCATTTTATTTATACCGCTGTACAGTTTTTCTAACAACGGATAGGATATCTCTTTTTCTTCCATTTTCATTCCCCCAATAATATTTGCAATAATATTATATCATATTTTTGTGATTTGTAAAGTGTTTTTTGCACTACATTACATATCAGTCATTCATAAAAAAACATCTCCCTGCATAGACTTGAACAAAAGCTTTGTAAGGAGATATTTTTATGCCGAGTGTATTTTTAAGTCCGTCCACACAGCAATGGAACCAATATGTCAACGGCGGCAACGAGGAACAGCAGATGAATCTAATTGCTGACGCTATGGAGCCTTATCTGCGCTCTTCGGGAATAACCTACGGACGCAACGACCCTGACCGTGATGTGAGAGGCGCTATTGCAGACTCAAATTCACGGTATTATGACGTTCATCTTGCGCTTCACTCGAACGCAGGCGGCGGACAGTTTGCAGGCAGGCCCACAGGAATAGACATCTATTACTCGCC
>JBJEQL010000246.1:0-10049 GCA_051881735.1 Oscillospiraceae bacterium | reverse complement strand
CTCACAGGAATTGTGTACTCGCTGCCATAAGCCTTAAGCACTCTCGGAGTGCGGCAATAAGTGAATTCTCCCGACTTCACGGTTCCGTTTTTCATAGAAATATTTGATTTCATGATTTTTTACCTCCGTTTAGAGCGATGTCGGGTCTGTATCCGACCATGTGCCTTCGGTAGGATTAAACCAACCGATATCTTCATCGCCCTGACCGTTAAGGTTGCCCTTGATGATCATATCGTCATCATCATCGCAGGACGATACTTCAACGGCATATTTGCCCTTATACGCAGGGTAATAGCCGTTGTTTACGGTTTCAAACGCATCGACCGTAACCATCGTTACAACCGCATCTGTGCCTGTTTTACGCTGCTTGTAAATGTCGTAGATCGTGCGCACAGCAGGATTGTTGAACATAAGCAGCGTTTCAAATGAGAATGACGGCGCATAGCTTGTAATATTCTTACGGCTTGACTTCTCGTTGATATACTTTCTTTCCTTAGTCTGTGCGGAAGGGGATTCTGTAACCGCCGTAAAACCTGAGCCAAGCTGCTGATATACTTCACTGCCTGCAGCGGTATCTTTCGGTGATACGTCCATAAAATGAAGAATATCGGTTCTCTGCGCAGTTGCTTCGATGTTGGTGTTTTCGGGTACTTTGTATAAACTCATTTAGTTTCCTCCTTTGGTGTAGATCAGCGTAAACTGTATCTGATATGTGTTATTGTTTGTGCCCTGCTCGATGAGCATAGCGTTTTCTGCGGTGATTTTTGTCGGTGTGCAGCCGCTTGGAAGTTGCGGAAACCTTTTTGCAAGGTTATTTTCATCGCACCAACGCTGAACCTTTTCAAGCAGTTCGGCGTTTTTTAGCCGCTGTGCATCGTCCTTGTTCAACTTTTTGACGTACAGCGTGAAATTGTACTGCATTTTTCCGCCGCCGGTTATAAACTTTTTGACAGTTTTTTCACCGTCCGGCATAATGCCGTAATTCTCTCCGGAATCGTCTGTCCAGTCGATAAAACGCTTTCCAACCTTGAATCCGGAAAGCGCCTCGCAGCCGTTGATGTATTCCTTTATCCCCGAAATGATACTGTCTGCCATTATTTCCTCCTTTTTGCTCCTGCGATCTTGGAAGCTCCGTCAAGTATCGTACTAAGATGTACAGGCTTCATTCGCTCGAACCACTTGCGCCCACGCCTGCCGCCTTTTTGGATGCCTTCCACGCCCCTGCCAGCGTTTTCGTAGTAGTTTCTGCGAGCGTAGGGAGCGACATACTTTATCAGTCCCGAGCCGATGACTGTTCCGAGCGTTGCGGATCGTATAAGATTACCCATGTTAAAAGGTGTAAATCCAGCCATGCAGCGAATGACTTCGCTGTCAATAAACTTCTGCACCTTTCCGCCCTTGTTAAGCCCACGTTCCCGAAGGAGCTGCTCCGTGGATTTTATCTTAAACATTATTTTCCCTCGATTCTGACGTGCCAAAGCTCGGGACTGCCGTAGAGGTTCTCTACCGCCGAGCTGACCTTGTAAACGTCACGACAGTTTTCATAAATTGCGGATATCCCGTCCGAAATGTCAATATTGCACTCGCCCTTTACGATGTAGGTGTCGTTTTCGGTATCTGCAGTCCAGCCTTCGCCCGAAAAATCCGCAGGGGAAA
Organism: Oscillospiraceae bacterium; assembly: GCA_051881735.1. Taxonomy (GTDB): domain Bacteria; phylum Bacillota; class Clostridia; order Oscillospirales; family Ruminococcaceae; genus UMGS363. The sequence goes on along the minus strand of JBJEQL010000246.1, from coordinate 8,393 downwards.
CATAATCATGCAGCTGATCCGAGAAGATCATCACCGAAACGGAAGAAGCGTTCTCCGCACCGTACTTCTTGATCTCCTCGGCTTTGACATCACGCCAAAAAACCGCAGGAAGATATGTCCGCTTGAACGTGCCGTCCTCGAGCGTGTTGTAGAGAGTGCAGCTTGCGTTGGTTATCATCAGCCGTTCCCCCTATACATTAAGCCTGTGCTTCCTAAATACCGCTTGATTGCGGCATTTACATTTTTTTCGGCTGCCTTTTCGGATTCGGCGTTGTATGCCCGATAGGAAACGGAATAACCGTCAACGCTTTCGGAAGAAATACCGCCTGCCGCTTTGGCTCTTGCAGAAGCGTCGCTGTACAGCTCATCAGCAGCCGCACAGCAAGCCATTTTAACAGCGGCGGTAATTTCATTGATTCGCCCGAAAGTCTTGTTGTCGATGATTTCCGAGGCTCTCAGCGCATAATAAGCGAAGTCCTTTTCGTTGGGGATAGTCCTGCCGAGATAAGTTTCGGCGTAAAATGCGTAATCAGCATAAGCTGTCATTCCGCATCATCTGCCTTTTCAGACTTGGGCGAAGATTTAGGCTTCTTTTCCGTAACCTTTTCCGACAGCTTTTCACCGTCAATTTCAAGTGATTTGGGTGCAGTCGGCTTCGGAATTATACGTCCGATAGTTCTCATAAGTACCTCCTATTAGGTCGTGGAAGCGTGGAGATAAATTCCTGCCGCCTTGTTTTCATAAGCGTCTGTAAGACCGTAAGCACGGTAGCAGAAAATATATCCGTCGCTGTTCTGGTTCTCTTCGGGGGTGAAGATCTTGTTGACGGTGTGCTTGCTGAACTGGATAACAGCGTCCTTGTGAACGATCATGAAGTTGATGTTCTTGCCTTCAGAAGCTTTTACGTAACCGCCGATTTTCTCACCTTCTGAAATGCCGTCATAAAGGTCGATAGCTGTGTAGAAGCGTGACTGCGGAACATCGACAACGCCTGCGAACTTATTCATCATAGCCTTGGACTTGTATGTGTCAACATTCTCGGCAAGGTTAATGAGGGTCGGTGTAATGAAGAGATATCTGCCATCCGCAGGCACTTCTGCCTCGTCAAGAGCTGTGTTTGCGGTATTGATAGCAGCAAGAACGCTTTCACCGGAAGTGAGATTGCCCTCAGCTGAGCTGATGTCGCTGATACCTGCATAAGAAGCGAAGCGGACAGCGTCCATTTCTGGAACGACCTTTGTGCGGATAAATTCGCTTGAAAGCTTGCCGAACGCCACTCCTGCCGATTCCTCGTTGTCCATAGCGTCAACTGTGAACCTTCTGCCACGATCATAGTTAAACTGGACTGTTTCATTTGTGAGCGTTACATCGCCGTCCACATAACCGCTGTTTCTGCTATAATTTGCAAGACCGTCCATTGAGATCTTCGGGATAATGATCTCGTTTGCGTTTGCGCCTGCCCGAACGAGTGCACCGTCAATGTCGAGAACGGAAGTCTTTGCCGAAGCCTTGTAAACCTCGCCAAGCAGGTCGATGTACTTCTTGAAAAGTGCGATTGAATTTGCCATAATAAAAAATCCTCCTTATAAATTACTTTGAAGCAGGCGGAAGTCCCATTATTGCCCTTACTGCGCTGTCATCAGCAGTCGGGGGAGTTCCGCCCGAGCCTCCGAGAAAATGCGGTGCAGGGGAAGGGGCATTCTCCGTTTCAAAAAGATAGTCGTTTTCACTTTTGATTTTTTCAAGCTGTTCGGAAAGACCCGTCAGAGAGCCGTCCTTGTTGAGCTTGAGCTTGTCTGTTTCGAGCAGAGCCTTTACAGCCTTGATATTCTTCGCCTTTGCGCTGCTCAAAGCACCGTCAATAGCGTGGTTGAACCGCAGCTCGTCAAGCTGTTTCTTGCTGTCGGCCTGTGCCTGCTCGAATTTAGCCTTGTAATCGTCAGCCATTGCCTTCACGCCGTCAAAATCGAGCTTGCCGAACTCCTCGATCTTCTTGTTGGCATCGGAAAGCTGTGTTTTCAGCGTTTCATAGTCTGCAAATTTGGTCTTTTCGGCGTTGATGTCCTTTCCGTTCTCGTCCATGATGCTGTCGATAACGGCCTTGTCCTCAATGCCGAGTGTTTTTAGAAATTCTCTTGTCATTTTCGTATCTCCTTACGCTTTTTACGGGGTCGCTTCCCAAGAATTGATAGTTTTACGCCGTTCCGGGCACAAGCGGCTGTGATAACGTCCACAACCTCACGAGATATTCGGATCACGCTCCTTTCAGCCAGTTTTCTTAACGTCTGAACGAGTTTTCATCGTGAATGCCTCCTTTCGTTTTGGCATAAAAAATGCGCCTTGCAGTTGACTGCAAAACGCTTATTAACGTTATTAATTTAATGAAAAAGTGCATTTTATAATGATTTTTTGCTGTTTTTGTACGAAATTTGCGATTAACTCATTTGACAACTATAATTACATCTGCTTAACTAATTCAGACAATCTGCTTCTCATGCGCTCGTCATATCCTTGTGCAAGATAGAAAGAGCTTTTATCTTCCGTTTCCGTACTCTTTTCCCTCACCATAGCCGACAGGAGCAGCAGATAATTGATGCTGTCGCCGATCTTCTCGTCCCACATTTCTATGGGATATTCCTTGCCGTTTTCAACACCTTTGAGCATATCATAGACCGATACTGTGTGCTTGCACATCATGCCTGCAAGAGCAGTTTCGGGTTTGCATTTCTGTAAAGCTGCCGCCTGCTTGAAGTTGTGAAGCCTGTCTTCCGTTGCGTATTCGTCAGCCTTTTTGCAGAGAGTAGCTTCACATCGGCTTATCTGCTCGTGAATTATTTCGTTGAATTTTTCGGTTGTCATAATATCATTTTCCTTTCGTTCAGGCATAAAAAATCCGCCTATTTTCGGCGGTTGACGGTTATAAAAAACTCGAGTATAGCGCACTAAATTCTGCCGTACTGTCGCATACGTCTTTTGATATGCCTTTTGCGGCGGATGCAATGTGCAGCATAAACGCTCATATCAGGCGCAGGTGGAGCAAAAGCACATCTGTAAAGCTCCCAATACATAATATCACCTTCTTTCGGGCATAGAAAAACCGCCTTTGTTATAAGCGGTTAAAATATAGGCTTAAATGTGTGCCTGCAGTTCACTCCGTTTATGCTTGCCCACTCAAATTCAAGTGCCGGTCGAACTACTTCATCATCAAAACTTTCACTAAATACTCTTACAACTTTACCCTCTGCTTTGAGTACTGTTCCGTGTTTCAAAAGGTATTTGATGATAAGTTTATCTATGAGTTTTTTCACGAGATTTCATTCCTTTCGTGCATAAGAAAACCGCCTTTTTAGGGGCGGTTAAATCTTTATTCCTTTGCTACGCAGTTCTTTTTCCTTTTCCTTATCTGCGTAAAAAGCTTCTATCATTTCGGGTGTAGCACTTTCATCTAACCCGGCGATATAGTTTCCATTTTCATCTGGTTCTTCGCTATAAACAATGTGCTCTAAATAAATAGGCTGTTCTCTGCTCATATAGACAACTCCCTTTTAAGTATTTTTACCACTTCAAGAGAAAGTGGCGAAGCTCGTTTTCGGTTTCTCATGTAATCAGCAATACATTCGGCAAGACACTCTGAATCATTCTTTTTGGCATATGAAGAAACAGAGCCCTTCATTTCATAAAAGGTTTGCTTTTGACCTTTGGGCGCAGAATTTTTAAGATTTACACAAGCCTCATGCACAACAGCTTTGGCATATGTGCAGTCGTTCCACATTATTGTCCCTAAAGCACCTCCGCCTGTTGATTTATCAATTAGAACTTTCTCAATGATATGCCCTGCTTCGTGCGAACCTGTTGTAACAATATTATTGCGTTTGGGATGATATCCGTGACTTATCGAAGCTTTTTGTGCTGTTTTTAAATCCTTATAATAGAATGGGTTAAAATTGATTTTTCCACTATATTCTGCACTCATAATGCCGTCATTTGAAGTTCCCAAAGACGATATTACACCATTGAGTTGAGGAAATTCTTTTATAACCATTTCAATTCCCGTGACACTTTTCTTTACTGCTTTGAAATTCAAAGTTTTAACAGAGGCATCCATAGAAATATTATATTTTTGTGCAAGATATTTTTCCAAGTCGTCAAATTTTTTGCATTGTCTTAAAGAATTATTGCCTATATTTATTTTAGCTTGTGCCGAAGCGTTTGTCAATATATTTTTATTAGCAGCCTTCTTCACCGCCCAAGCAGCCTTTGCGGAAATACTCTTGTCAAACCCATAAACCTGCGTCCTCTCATTCTGCGTGAGCAGTCCTGCCTTGTCCGAGAACTTCGCATATTCCTCTTTCTGCCTGCGCAGACGTATCGACTTTGCCGTGAACATATCATCATCGCCCGAAGCCTTCGCAGCAATAATTTCACGCTTGGTCTTGCGCATCGCGGTTTCCATTGCCCTCTGTTTTTGAGTGCATTCGTAATAGGTCAGCGTCTTGCCGTTGTACTCTATCGGCGGTGGGTCGATGTTCGCAAGCTGTTCTTCCGTGTATGCAGGCGGCGATATTCCCGGGATAACGGGATAAAAATCGTGTCGGCAGTTCCAGCCTTTCAGACCGTCACCCATGCCGTAGCCTGTTGCTTCTTCGAGTGAGGGATATTCTTTTGACTTCCCCGAAAGAGAATACCTGCGCCCCTGCCATTCGGCGTGATCGGGTCGCGCGCCTGCGTGAGCCGTGACTTCTACAATGTCCGTTTCAAGCTCGTTCGCATTTCGCTCGGCAACCTTTCCCGTCATCTGCGAAAGACCCGTGAGAATGGCTCTGCGTGCCGCTACATCGGCTCGATTGCGGTGTCCGCTTGCATAGTCAACGAACTGCAAGCCGCTGTCTGTGAGCGCCTTAACGCTGTTTCTGATTGCCGATGTGTAATCAAACGTTCCCGTCGCGACCTGCATCTGTGCAAGGTCGAGCGCGCTCTGATATGCCTTTGCCGCAGGCTGAAAAGCGACCGAGCCGTCGGGCTGCCTTACTGCAAAGCCCATTGACTGTGTAAGATTGACAAGCTCGTTCTTGGTTTGGTCAGCCGCCGCCGTGATAAGCTGCTGCATATAAGGATTTTCGTCAACAGGAACAAATGGCTTTCCGCTCTGCGTGTACATCTCGGAGTAGAATATGTCCGAAACCTGCGCCGCTTCATGAAAGAGCTGCTGCACTTCCGCAGCGGATTTCTTCGTGTAATCGGAAACAGCCTGCTCGATGATGTCGTTTGCGTAGCCCATTTCTTTGAGCCGAAGCATCTGCCATTCTGCTGTGTCAGTCACCGTTCCTGCCTTTGCTATCCTGCGGCAGATATCGTCGAGGATAGTCTTTTCAAGCTTTTGTGTAAGACCGTCAAGCCGTGTCGAAGCTTCGGCAAGCTGTTCGGGAGTGAGCGGCGGCATTATTCATCACCTTCAAACGCATCAGGCAGCATCTTCTTCGCCTGCTCTTCCGTTTCGCCGTACTGGCGCATACGGTATTCATAAGGCTGCATAAGACCTGCCGCAACTTCCTGCAGCCATATTTTCTGCTGAGTTTCGGCATCGGTGACAAGGCTGTCGTCAAAGTCGAACGAAGCTTCAAGCTTGTCTGCAGGCGCAAGCTCATACAGCGTGCAGAGGTTGTCAAGCACTCCGATATAGTCGGTAAGAGCGTTTTGGAGAGCCGTCTGTATAGCGTGTACTGTGCAGTAGGAACGCTGCCTTGAAGCCTTGATCTCGGTCGCAGTCTTTGCCGTGTCCGTCTGCTTGGAAATGGTGCCGTAAGCAAGTCCCGAAAGATATTCCACATCACGGAGAATAGCGTCCAGACCGTTGAGAAGCGACTGCTCTCTTATATTCGGAGAGAAAACCTCGTATAAGTTCTCCTTGTCGAGTCCTCGCATAAGCCGCTTGTTGAGCTTTGGTGCGCTAACTTTTCCGTCTTTGTGTTCAAGCGCCGTTTCGTCTGCGAAAACCGCAAGCTCCGAGCCTTCAAATTCCCAAAGCAAGCGTGAATACTGCTCGTCTGCATCCTGCATTGCACCGACCGCATCGGAGAATATGGAAACGCCTAAAGGTGAGCTGCTGTCAATGCGGTTCGCTCCGGGCATTTTGAAGTATGAGAACAGCGGACGGCTTGCGGTGAAATGCGTTTCTTCCTGCAGCTGTGCCCATTCGGGTATATTGGAAAGAGCAACGCTTCGTCCAAGCTCGGAAGCTTTATCGCTGACATACGCTCTGTTTATGACTGTGTAATCGGCAGGAGTAAAGCTGTGATATTCAAGGCGTGTGTAATACTGTTTGCCAACTATCTTTCGCTCGGTAAAAACGCAGCCTGTGATGTTGCCGCTGCTGTCGAACGCTGTCGGGAAGAAGCTGTCCGCCTGTATGTATGCCGTTGCAATTCCGCTCGGTGTAAGATACGGTTTCAGCATTATTCCGCCCATAGCGCAAGATTTTTCGACCAAAACAGGCGCATCGGCGATAACTTTACTGTAAAAAGGGGAGAGATATTCCGCCCTCTTGCCGCCGTTCAGCTCCGAGGACATTTCAAGCGTAACAAGCCTTGCCATTTCGTGCGTGACAGCGTAAGCAAGCCGCTTGCTGTGGACGTTCTCGCTTATCCAAGGTGCGTTACCTTCGTAAAGGTCAGACCATAGCTTTATAGCGTCCGTCATGCTCTGCGACATCGCAATGCTTACGCCGAGCTTATCGGCAACGGTTTTTTTATCAAACAATTTTGAGATCACCTCTTTTATCGCTGAAAGAATGTTCATTATTTGCCTCTCTTTCGCCAAATGGGATAAGTGCCGTAGCGTACAGCGTCAATACTGTGGTTGTCCCTGTCGGGATATCCGCTGATAATTTCGCCGTCCTTCGTGCGTTCGTATTCATATTCAAGAAACTCTTTAGCAGTGCCTTTGCAGGATTCGTCAATAACGATCTCTTTCAAGGATTGCAGCCACTTCATGGAGTAATCGACCGAACCGGGACCTTTTTCGACCGCTCTGCAGGCTAAACCATAGCTGCGGTAATCTCCGACAGACTTCGGCTCTGCACTGTCGGCTGTGATAAGGTCGGAAGAAGTCAAACCCTTTTCCTGCATAAGAAAATCAGCCGTTTCACGGTTTCCTCGCTTGTTGCATCGGTATTCATCGAAGATATACAGCGTCCGCCGTGCCGCATCGAAGTGCATCTTCACCCAGGCGAACGGGTCGGGGTACCAGCCCCAGTCGATACCCATGTATATTCGGTCGAAGCTCTGCCGCTCTTCCTCGGTTATCTTTCGGACGGTTACGTTTTCGAAAACATTTCCGCCTGTGCCTGTCGGAATGCCAAGATATTCGTGCATATACGCACGCTCGTTTGTGTTTTTAAGAAATTCCGCATCGTTGATAAATTCCTCACCAAGCCATTCCGGAGGAACAGATCGGTAATCGGACTTTATTACGATTCTGCTGTCACGATCTTCGAGAATGTACTTGTTTGCCCAGTTGTTTACAGAAACAGGCGGATTAAAGGACTTGAAAACATAGTATTTGTCGCCGCCTCTTTTGGCAGACTGTTCAACTGAACGTATTTCCTCACGGCCTGCGAACTGGTCAAGCTCCTCGAACCACAATATCCCGATATATCCGAACTTCGGCTTTATCGACTTGACTTTGAGAGGGTCGTCCAGACCTCGGAAGAATATCGTCTGACCTGTCGGCTTGTAAATAATCTGCATTGGAGAAACAGTCGCCTTGAACTCCGAGGATAAACCAAGCATATCTATCGCCCATAAAAGTTGATTGTATACGCTGTCTTTGAGTGTGTTACCGAATTTTCGCAGCACAAGACAATGCATTTCGGGATTGCGCTTCATAAGCAGCGGTATCTCTTCACTCACGAACGAGGATTTACAAGAACCTCTTCCGCCCGGAAAGGTGTATTCGGTGTAAACGTGGTCGCGGATAAGCCTGTGCGCTTCGTAAAAATGCGGCGGAATGACTTCACTTAATCGGATATCTTTCATACGTCGTCCACGATCCTTACAATATTTTCAGCTGAATCCTTCTCGTCGGATGCAGCCTTTTCTTTCAGCTTAAGCTCACGCTTTTTAAGTGCAAGCTCCTCGTGTCCGATGTCCTTTCCGAGTATCTGCATAACTCTGTCAAAAGCTTTGGTATCACCGTTGGCAGCATTCAGGAACATTGCCATAACAAGCACCATTTCATTATCCATATCCTCGGGATCCACACCGAGAGCTTCAAGCTGTTCTTTATCGTTGTAAGCAGCAGGCAGTTCCAAAAGAGCCTTCATTTTCTGCTTCATATCACGCTTGCGTCTGCGAGTTTCGCCCGAAGCTTTACCGCCGATTTTTCCAAGTTCTCTC
>JBJEQL010000245.1:0-10062 GCA_051881735.1 Oscillospiraceae bacterium | reverse complement strand
TGCAGATAGCGTTCTCGACAGGCTGCCTTGCAGGGGAGAATATGTGATGAACGGCACGGATGACGGAAAATTCGGGCATAACAACCGAATTGAACTGCTTGATTTTCTGCGTGGGATATCGCTCATTTACGTTATGTTTTTTCATCTTTGCTTTGATCTGATAACTGTAAAGGGTATAAGCTTGCCATTCTTTGATACGGCAGGTTTCGAGATTTTGCACGGAATATTTATTGCGCTGCTAATATTGATATCGGGAATATGCAGTTTGTTCTCGCACGATGCGGTGCGGCGTGGTGCGCTGCTGTTTTTCATGGGCAGCATATTCACAATAGCGACCGACCTTTTCATGCATGAGAGCGTTGCCGTGTTCGGAGCGCTGTCGTTTTTCGGCGTTATGATGATGCTCTGCGGACTCGCAAAGCCTGCGCTTGACAGAATAGACTGGCGGATATTGCTTGCTGCAAGTCTGCTGCTTTATATCATAACCATTGATTTTTCCGATGAAAACGGTCTGCTGCATCTTTTTTTCACCGATTACAAGATTCCGCTGCCCGAAAATACGCTGTATTCTTATACGATAGGTATAACGCCGAAAGGATTTTACTCTTCGGATTACTTTCCGCTGATACCGAACGGATTTTTATACTTTGCAGGAGCAGCTTTGTCAAGACCGATAACAGAGCGTAAATTTCCGAAATTTTTCTATATACATACAAAGCCAAAGTTTATAAATTTTATCGGCAGATATTCGTTATGGTTCTATGTCGTTCATCAGCCGGTTTTTATGGGAATTCTATTTTTGTTATGAGGGAAGCTTATGGAAAACTTAACCGATATTAAAGTTATAAAGGATATTTTTGAACGGCACGGATTTTCTTTTTCAAAGGGACTGGGTCAGAATTTTCTTATCAATCCGACTGTTTGTCCAAAGATTGCAGAAATGGGCGGAGCAGCTGAAGGTGTAGGTATAATCGAGATCGGAACGGGCGTTGGAGTTCTTACGCATGAGCTTGCGAAACGTGCCGAAAAGGTCGTGGCGATCGAAATTGACGAACGGCTCATACCTATCCTTGATGAAACTCTTGCCGAGCATAACAATGTCAAGATCATAAACGGCGATGTCATGAAGCTTGACCTTGCCGAGATCATAAAGGAAAATTTTGAGGGGCTGGAAGTTGCGGTATGTGCAAATCTGCCGTATTATATCACCTCGCCGATAATAATGATGCTGCTGGAAAGCCGTCTGCCGCTCACCTCGATAACGGTAATGGTTCAGAAAGAAGCAGGAACACGTCTTTGTGCGGAAATGGGGACTCGTGATGTCGGCGCAGTAACGGCTGCGGTGCGTTATTATTCCGAGCCAAAGCTGTTGTTCAACGTTTCAAGGGGAAGCTTTATGCCTTCGCCGAATGTCGATTCCTGCGTAATAAAGCTTGAACTGCACAAGGACGAAAGATACAAGGCAGAGGACGAGGAGTTTTTTTTCAAGACGGTCAGGGGTGCGTTTTCGCAGCGCAGAAAAAATCTTCTCAACTCGCTTTCATCGTCAATGGGAATGGAAAAAGCGCTTATCACCAAGGCTGTCGAAGCTGCGGAGATACCTGCGAACGCCCGACCCGAGCAGCTTTCAATGGAGGATTTCCTGCGGCTTGCAAAAGAGCTGAAGTCAATGCGTAATTCATAATGCGTAATGCGTAATTATTTTGGATTGTAGATTTGCTGTAAATTATAGGGCGTAATGTAGGGGACGGGTTTCCCGTCCCGCAAGAGTTGGAATTGTCGAAATCGGGACGGGCGACCCGTCCACTACAAAATAAGAATTAGAATGAAAATATGAAAGAAGTGTTTAAAATGGCAAAGGTTTACAATATTGCAATTGACGGCCCTGCAGGTGCAGGAAAAAGCACGATAGCAAAGGCTGCATCAAAGCAGCTTGGCTTCATCTACGTTGATACGGGCGCACTTTACAGAGCTGTCGCACTTGAAATGATATCGGACGGGATTGCTCCGAACGACAAGGAAAAAGTTTGTGAAAAGCTGAAAGAATTCGCTGACGGATATTTCTCTTTGCGATTTATTGACGGAGTTCAGCACGTTTTTTCGGGTGAAAAGGACGTTTCGGGAATGATACGCACCCCAGAAGTTTCAATGGGAGCGTCGGCTGTTTCGGCTATACCCGAGGTGCGTAAGTTCCTGTTTGATTTGCAGCGTAAGATCGCTTCGGAAAATAATGTTATTATGGACGGACGTGATATCGGCACGGTCGTACTGCCGAATGCCGATTTAAAGATTTTCCTTACCGCTTCTGCAGAGGTAAGAGCGGAACGCCGTTTTAAGGAGCTTGCGGAAAAGCCTGATTGTCCGTCTTTGGAGCAGGTGCTTGCGGATATAAAGCAGCGTGACTATAACGATTCGCACCGTGAGATCTCGCCGCTCAAGCAGGCAGAGGATGCTGTTCTTGCAGATACCTCAAACCTTGACCTTGACGGTGCTATTGCGCTTGTTATTTCGCTTATAAAAGAAAAATGCGCATTATAAAATAACGAAAATCGGGACATTTTGGTTTAAAATGCATATATATTAAACATTTATTTGTGCATATATACAAATTGCAGCAGAAAATGAAAAATTTGCGTTTTGTGAATTGTATTATAAGTGTAAAGGGTCCGCAGCCGAATAAAACAATTGTGGGATTTTGCTTTAAACGTAAGCGGACCGCTTTACAGCGTTTCGTTGGAATAAACGGCACGGCATAACTGTTCACAACCAAAAGCCAAAGCCATAATTTACCTTTAGGTATATTCAACGGAATATATTGGGAAATGTCTGACCCCCGGTTTCCTGAAGATCCTCGGAAACAGTCAGTTTTCGGGGATTTTTTCGGAACAGCATTATCTCGGAAGTGCCGGACAAAAGAAAGGAGCAACTTGGAATGAAAACAAAAACAACAGGGAAGATCTGCGCAGCGGCTATGGCGGTGCTTATGACTGTCGGCGTCGGAGCATTGCCTGCATCAGCAACAACAACGGCATCAAACACATCAACTTCACAGAGCACAGAACAGAAGGAAATGAAGGAAGCGCTTACCGCTGTAAAAAAGCGTGTGACGATACCCGAAAGACTCACCGAATTCAAGTATAACACAACCACAAAACTCGGAACAGAGTGCTTTGATTTTACTTGGAGAGATAAGGAGTACAAGGAAACTATCCGGATATCCTATGCAAACGGAGTAATTCTCTCTTACAATTACAATGACAACCGCAACACCGATAAAGAGGTAAAGCAGAGCTTTGCAAAGCTTACCGATGAAAAACTTCTCGAAAATGCAAAAAAACATTTTAAGCAGCTTAATTCCGATATTTACAGCAGCGTTCGTTTCAAGGTCGGCAGCATTAACCTTTTCGGAGATAACGCAACGGTTCTTCTCGACCGAGTTGAAAACGGTATTGCTGTTGAAGGCAACGGCGGAAGCATAACATTGAACAAGAACACGGGCGAGCTTGTCGGAATGAACGTTGAATGGTTCTGGAGCGGAACAAAATTTGGCAGCGCCTCATCAAAGCTTTCCGCTGCCGAGGCAAAGGCAAAATACAAGGAGCTTACAACGCTTACGCCTATCTACCGCATTGTAGATGAATATAACGAAAAGACAGAGAAATATGAACAGAAAGCGGTTCTTCTGTATCTTCCCGATTTCAGCGAGGAGATCGACGCTGTAACAGGCAAGCCGTCAACGATTTGGGACGATATGAGCAAAGACAAGGGCAGCAGGACATTCAATTATTACTATTTTAATTCGCTGACTACTGATGACTGTGATGAAGTCGCTGAGGAGGACATGGCTGACACCGCTGACGGTGGAGTTGTATTTACCGAAGCAGAGCTTAAAGAGATCGAAGCGGATAAAAATATGCTCAAAAAGGACGAGATAACCGCTTTGCTCAATAAGTGCGAATACACCAAGATGCCCGATTATGTAAAGCTCAACAACGCTAACCTTTATAAGGATGAAGAAACGGAAGAGTATTTCTATAATATTACATACAACGGCGGAAATTCAGATGAAGAAGTTATAGAATACGAGGACGGTACCGTTGTAAGTGTTAATAAAGAGCCGTATTTCTATATGTATGTCAATCTTAACGCAAAGACAGGCAAGGTTCTTTCGTTCAATAAGAGCGTGAATAAAGTATACGATGACACAAAGGCATACCCTGTAAAGGCGAACGCAAAGATAGCCGAAGCTGCCGCAAAATATTATTACGGCGATGTTTTCGGAGAGTATAAGGCTGACGAGAGCAACAGTGAGCCTGCAGCTGTTTATACAGACGATGAAGAAAAAAAACATTACTGTGAATTCACAAGAACGTATTACTTCACCAGATATGTAAACGGCGTCAAGGTGGAGGGCGATTATATCCATATCTGTATTGATATGAATGGCGAAGTATTGTCTATCTCAAAGCATTATAGCGATGTTAAGTTCCCGTCAGTTCCTGCATTTGATAAGGATAAGGCTTTTGAGCAGCTGTTCAAGCAGATAAAGCTCAACCTTTACTATGACGGATATTATAAGCCGGACGGAACAGTAAAGACGTATCTTCTCTATGATATAAGCGGATATACACTCGACAGCAAGTACCGCAGCGTAAGCTGGAACGGCACGGTTCTTCCTGCCGAAAAGGATGACGACACAGCATATACCGATATAAAGGGAATCGCACAGGAAACAGCAATAACAACACTTGCACGTTATGGTATTACGCTTGAAAGCGAGAATGGTAAGTTCAATCCAAACGGAAAGCTTACCGATAAGGAGTTCGCAGCAGTTGTCTATAAAGCAACACGCAATTATGTGCCTTATTATATCGAGTGTGGTGATTATAATAAAGAAGACGCTGAAAAAACGCTCACAAGCAAAGAAGCAGCAAAGGTGTTCGTTGATATCTACGGCGGTTCGGATTACGCCGAACTCAAGGGAATATATCGTTCACCATTCAAGGACGTACCGACATCGGATGAATATGTCGGATATATCGCAATAGCGAAAGCACTCGGCTTTGCAACAGCAGACAGCAGCGGAAACTATAACCCCGATAAAACTCTTACAAGAGCGCAGGCAATGCAGATGCTGTATAATTATATAAAGAATTTGAAATAAAATTCGGGATTATTCTGAAACTGTATGCAATGGATTTTTGTTCCGAATTGCAATGTTAGTTTTTTATATCGTAGGGGCGGATTCAATATCCGCCCTTTGATTAAAAAAGGAGGTCAGAATTATGAGAAAAAAGCAAAAACTGTTATCGGTTATCACAGCTGTGATCATTTCTGCAACTTTGATGATCAACACGGCGGTTATGGTGTCCGCTGACACTATAAAGACGGTCAACGGAATTGCCTATCGGTACTCCGACAGCGGAGAGCAGACGGGCAAATTCACGGGCTGGGCAAAAAATTCAAAAGGAAGGCGTTATTACAAGAACGGTGTATTGTACAAGAATAAATGGATAAAGCTTAAAAGCGGCAAACGTTTTTACGCAGGGGAAGACGGTTATTTGACGCTCGGTTGGTATAAAACCGATAACGGCTGGTGCTATTTTAACGAGGCAAACGGTGAAATGTCGGTCGGCGAGACAGAAATAAATGGAAAGACCTATACTTTTTCCGAAAACGGAATATGGGACGGCTTATCAGATTACGGTTTTCTCAAAATTAGCAGCAAGCTCAAGAAAATGCTTTCCAAAGACGATTACGGCGGAGTATATTATGACGATGAAGCCGCTGTCGTTATGAGCAAAAATACCGAAAACGTTGCAAAGGTCACAGATGAGCTGAAAAAACTGTTTGCACCAATAATTGTGAAGGAATGTAAATTTTCTTTAAACGAGCTTGAAGGTGTGAAAGAACATTTAAGAAAGAATATGAAAAAATATGGCATTTGGGGTGTTGGTATTCATACAATGGACAATTATGTAGGTGTTGAGATGTATCGACAGAATGATGATTTTGATGCTTATGTCGAAACACTTGATGACAGCAGTATTATCCATGTTGAATATGGTGATGGCATTTGGGTCGATGATTGAAGAATTATCGTTTTCATAAAAATCTCTTGACATATCGTTTAAAATGCCTTATAATATAAACAAAGAGAGCATACCGATAGACGGTCGCTCCCGCTAATGAGTCATAGAAATAACCGCACAGTTGGAAGCAGGGCGGTTATTTCTTTTTATTGCTATTCTGCATTAACTGTATAACAGCACAGATAAGTAAACCTAAAGTCAAAACTTCAAGAACACCCATAGCAACGCCCCCTTTCCGGGAGCAAAGATTGACCGCCTACCGTTTATAGTATGCTCATAACGTGATTCTAACATAAAAGGATGACTTTGTCAATTATTTTTGATTTTTGATATATGTTTATTAACAAAATATCCCCCTGCCAAAAACTGTAGGGGGATAAATTTTTATTAAACTTTAGAATCCGAGTATCGCCTTAAAGCTGTCAGCGATCTTTGTCTGGAGAGCGTCTGCTTCTGCCTGTGTTTTGCCGGTCGTTGTGTAGTAAGCCTTGATCTTAGGCTCTGTGCCGGAAGGACGGATAACAACGGATGCACCGTCTGTAAGCACGAATGTGAGTACGTCGGACTTCGGAAGGGTTATCATTGTCTTTGCGCCTGTTGCCGTATCGGTAGAGGTGCTTGCAACATAGTCGTCAAAACGTGTTACTGTAAGTCCGCCGATCTCCTTAGGTGTATTTGTACGGAGTCCGCTCATGATCTCCTTCATTCTTTCCATGCCGCTTGCGCCTTCGCAGGTGAAGGACTGCTGTGAGTGCTTATAAACGCCGTACTTGTTGTACATATTCTCTCTTGCCTGGAGAAGTGAGATGCCCTGTGTGCGGTAGAATGCTGCCATTTCACAGATGAGCATTGAAGCAACAACTGCGTCCTTATCTCTTACATAAGAGCCTGCAAGATAGCCGTAGCTCTCTTCAAATCCGAAGATATAGCGGTTCTCTTCGCTCTTTGCTTCAAGGAAGCCGATCTGCTCACCGATGAACTTGAAGCCTGTGAGTACGTTTATCATCTTTACGCCGTAGTTATCGGCGATCTTCTGTGCGATATCTGTTGTAACGATAGTCTTTACTGCAACAGGATCGGCAGGCATTGTGCCGAGCTTTGTTCTTTCACAGCAGATATATTCGAGGAGCATTGCTCCGACTTCGTTTCCTGTAAAGAGGACATATCCGTTATCGGAAGGAACTGCGATACCAACACGGTCGCAGTCGGGGTCTGTTGCAAGGAGAAGGTCAGGCTTTACAGTTTCGCAAAGCTTAAGTCCGAGTTCGAGAGCTTCCTTTATCTCAGGATTCGGGAAAGGACAGGTTGTGAAGTTGCCGTTAGGATATTCCTGCTCGGGAACAACTGTAACTTCTTTGATGCCGATCTTGTCGAGGATTGCACGAACAGGCTTGTTTCCTGTGCCGTTGAGCGGAGTGTAAACGACTTTAAGTCCGCTTGAAGCAACGAGGTCTGTGTGGATGCCCTGCTTTGAAACGTTGTCAAGGTAGCTGTCGATAACGTCCTTGCCGATATAGCTGATAGTTCCGTCAGCAACGCCCTGTTCAAAGTCAATAAGCTTTGCGCCGCCGAACATCGGAACGTTATTGATATTCTTAAGTACGATCTCAGCAGCGCCGAGTGTGAGCTGGCAGCCGTCTGAGCCGTAAACCTTGTAGCCGTTGTACTTTGCAGGATTGTGGCTTGCTGTGATAACAATACCTGCGCTGCACTTGAGCGCTCTTACTGCATAAGAAAGCATCGGTGTAGGCATAAGTTCGGAGTAGATATGTACCTTGATGCCGTTTGCAGCAAGAACGGAAGCAGCAGTCTTAGCAAAAACGTCAGACTTGATTCTGCTGTCGTAAGCGATAGCAACGGAAGGATTTGAGGGGAATGCTTCCTTAACGTAGTCAGCAAGTCCCTGTGTAGCACGTCTGATAGTGTATATATTCATTCTGTAAGCGCCTGCGCCGATAACTCCTCTGAGTCCGCCTGTGCCGAATTCGAGGTCACGGTAGAATCTGTCCTTGATAGCTTCATCGTCGCCTGCGATGGATTTAAGTTCAGTCTGGAGGTCGGGGTCGTCAACAGCCTTTTCGCACCAGAGTTCATAAAGTTCTTTTTCGTTCATAATGCTTCACCTCATAAAAAAGTTGATGTTTCATCCGCGATTATGTCTGTTAGGGCTTTTGCGGAATTTTCGATATAAATTATAGCATATACAGCCGCAAAAATCAATGACTTAAGAAAGATTTTACAACCCGTACAACTATTTAGAATCGGGAAAACGTTTAACATATTCAAATTGCCTTTATGCAAGAGTCAAAAAGGCTGATTTCGTCATTTTTTGGCGGAAATATGTCCGCTTGCATCAAGGAAATCTGCGTATTCCTGTTCAAGCGTTTTTGTATCCTGACCAATATAGCGGCTCATTTCCTTTATTCGAACAAGGTCTTCGGGCTGACCGAGCTTTGCTTGTTCAAGACGTATGTTAAAAAAGCTCATTTTATACAAAAATGCAGGAGAGATCTCTGCTGCATTCAGTTCTTTTTCGGCTGATGTTATGCTTTTTTTGCCGATGGGCTGACCGGATATATCTGCAAGGCATTCAGCCATACGGTCTTCCTTGACAAAGATAACACGGTCGTTAAATTCGACTGTTCTTGTGTTATGATTGAAATATGCGGAAGTCATTTCGTTCGGGGTAAGACCGAGCCATGTAAGATATGAGTAATTTACAGCGTTTGCAGATATTTTTTTGCTTTTCAGTATCTGTTCAAGCTGTTCAAACCCCAGAATATACTCGCTGTTCATATTTTTACCGCCTTTCTGCTTCATATAAGCGAAGCCTGCGTCAGATTTTACGTCAGTAAGGATTTTTGGACGTTTATTTCGTTCCCCTGTATTCTCCGGGAGTGATACCCTCATGCTTTTTGAATGTCACCGTAAAATAGGAGCTGTCCGGAAAGCCTGTGGCTCTGGCAATTTCGGATATTGATTTTTCGGAATAGACAAGCATTTCCTTGGCGTGCTGCAGCCGAACCTTTGCAAGATATTCCATAGGCCGCATATGAAAATTCTTTTTGAACAGGCGGCATAAGTGCTGCTCGGTGATACCTGCTATTTGCGCAAGGTCGCCCAGCTTTATCTGACCGGCATAGTGCTCTTCAACGTATTGCAGAACATCGGCAAGAGCAGCGGTGTTGACCGATCTCAGCTCGGACTGTCTGTTGTCGGCGATCTTTCTGTATTCTATCATAAGGTCGTAAAGCTTTGCGGAAGCGTAGTGATTGCCGTATATCTTGTCACTTTTTATCGTGTAGTATATCTTGGTCAGTATGCTTTTCATGCGCTCTGCGTCAGCGGACGGAAAGATCATGCAGCGGTCGAATGACCATTTTTCCATAAGTGCTTCTGCTTCAAAGCCGGAAAAGCACACCCAGCTTAATATCCATGATTCGGAGAGTGAACGATATTCGTGGGGGTAGTGAGCAGGTATATAGAAAACTGAGTTTTCTGGCAGTTTTATGGTTTCGTTATCGATCGTTATTTCGCCTTCACCCTCAAGCGTGACAAGAAATTGAGGATATTCATAACCCTGCGGACGGTCAACGGGATACTGCCAGCATTCGATGCCAACGCCTACAACGTAGAACGGCAGCTCTTTTTCATCTCCTATTATCGGGAAGATCTGTTTTTGCATAGAGGTACACCTCGTTATGATTTTTTCTCTTTATAACGATTTCTATCAGCTTTATCATAACATTTTAAACTAAGCTTGTCAAGAAAAGTCTGCTTATGTTTTCGAGCAAAAAGCGCCGGAATGGAGAATCCCAAACGGCGCCTTTTGTATATATAGAGGTGAAAGGGGGAAAATGAGTCACTTACTTTCTTTTTCCGGAAAGCAGAGCAGCAGCTCCGGCAACAGCGGCAAAGGAGATGATAACTGCTGTTGATGCATTGCCCGTTGAGGGGGAAGTTGTTTCTT
>JBJEQL010000244.1:0-10117 GCA_051881735.1 Oscillospiraceae bacterium | reverse complement strand
ACAGTTTTATATTGGATTTCGGCGCAGATTTTTTCCGTTTTTTATTGGTGTTTAGGAATCCGCTGATTATTGCTGCGGCAAAGCGCAGCGTTCGTTTCACCGTTTTGAGAAATGTACGAGTTTACGCCTTTGAGGACATTTTGAAAAACGGTAGAAACGAATTAATCAGCGGTTCCTTAGTATTATTCAGTTTCCCTAAGTCTTTCGACTATGGATTTTTTGGACGTGAATTTATATGTTATCAGCGGAAGAATTATACCCAGTATCGTAAAGAGAGGAATTGTGATCAGTATCGGCACAATAGTGAATTTATAGCTAAAAAACCAGAACATATTCTCCAGCAGCTTGGCAATGAGCGGATTGAAGACGATACTAAGTATAAGTGCCGAAACAGCAGCACCCAAAGCATAGTAAAGCCCCTCGCAGACAAGCATTGTTTTCAGCTGTTTGCCTGTCATTCCCACCGATTGAAGCACCGCAAATTCATGCCGCCTTGCAATAATTCCCGTCAGAACGGCATTGAGGAAATTCAGCACTCCCACAAGTCCTGTGATAAAGCTGAGTGCGCCGCCCATTATTACGAACATACTGCGGAAGGATTCAAATTCCGCTTCATATGTTGCTTTGCTCTCATAATCAAGTGTGGGCATTATATTCTGCGTAAGTTCGGACATAAAATCTTCTATCTGCTCACTGCGATTTTCGGAAACGTCAAAGGCATAGTACATTATGCTTTCCGTTTCTGTATCTTTTATGAAATTATCCGCACCAAGAATAAACTGATCCGTGCCGTAATGACGGTAGCTCAAGCTATGAGGCACATTGACCAGTGCAGCAACCTCATATTCTTCATCACGGTATTTTTTGGCACGATACCACCATGATGCACCTTCGGGAATAGCATCTTCGGACGGATATATTTCTCCCGTTTCTGTGTTGAAATATTCAAATTCATCCACATAACGCAGCTTGACCTTGTCACCTATTTTTGCCCAATTGCTTTCCTGCTCAATATTTCCGTAATCATCGCAGTGATACACCGCAGCAATATAATTTTCATCGTTCAGCTTTGAAATATCGCCTTCAATTACCGAAAGCTTATCAAGACAGAACTGCTCCATTCCGTAAAGCATAACATCGTCCTGCAAAAGTCCGTCCTGTTTTTCTGTAATTTCAATCATACGGTTTACAGCATCCTCATCGTTCCAACGGAGCAATCGCTGTCTGTACCATTCCTCTGTAACATATTCGTAAACTGCGCTTGTTGTGCGATAAGTGCGTCCGCCGTCTGTAATATCATTTTGTGATGTGATATACTGCACCGCTTCTTCGGGCAAAACCGCATTTATTCTACCGGTCTGAAAATATGATGCATCAGAAACAATATAATCCGCAGCTGCTCTTGCTCCAAGATACTTATCCATATCAAATCCGTTTGTAAATATAAACGTGACGCAAAGCAGTACAACAGAAAGTGACATTGACGCAATGGTTACTGCAGTCTTGCTTCTGCTTCTTCCTAAGTTTGCAAGTGCCATAACAGGCAGCGATGCTCCGCTTTTTGCTTTGCGTAATGGCTTTTTTCTGCTGCCCCCCTCGGTGTAGCGCACCGCCTCGATAGGGGATACTTTTGAAGCTGTTTTTGCAGGTTTCATGCAGGAGATGAATACCGTAACAAGTGAGAAAACTGCTGCTCCGATGAAAATAACGGGACTTGCTGACACCATATTTACAACGCCGTTAAGCTGTGAGATAACTATTGGCGTAAGAACATAACCGCATAAAAAACCAAGTATAAGTCCAATAGGGATACCTGCGGCGGAAAGGGTCAGCGCTTCGAGATAAACCATTCGCTTTATCTGACGTCCCGTTGTGCCGATAGTTTTCAGCAGTCCATAGCGGCGGATATCGTTTGAAACGGAAATGTTAAACACGTTATATATGATAAGATAACCTGTGAAAATGATAAGCGCAAGTGCGGCTATTATCGCAAGAATTGTGGTGCCGTCAAGGCTGTCGTAAAGCTGTGCAGAAACATATCCCCAGTTCACGCCGATAGAGATATATGTATCGTTATTCTCCTCGTTCTGATAGCCATGACGGGCAAGTATATCCAGCATATCATCTTCGATATGTGCCTTGCTTTTGAGCATAACATCAAGATTATATGTGCCTGTCATACCGTCATTGCATTTAGTGTCAAGCTTTGCAAAAATTTCCTCGGCACGGCTTTCGGGAATAAGAATATGGCTTGCAGGTACAGCGTCATCATGCTCCCACCAACCGCAAAGAGTAAAGCTTTCGGTAGTTTCCGCTCCGTCCACATTGAATGTAACGGTAAATTCCGTGCCAAGCTTCGGCTCAACGCCAAGAAGTGACAGCACTTTTTTGTCCGCTGCCGCTTCGTTGGTGTTTTCCGAGGGCAGACGTCCTTCGGTTGGAGTACAGTACATCCACTTTGCGGCATTTTCATCGCAATAACTTATTTCAACGTGAGTTTTTGTGAACGGTTCATCTTCTGGCATACCCACAAAACGGCGGAGAGAATATTCTTTTATAAGTTCATCGTCTTTCAGCTCGTTGAACTGCTCCTCGGTAAGATATTTAAAGCCGCCATGGGAATATCCTCCTACCTGACGGAAATTTGACTGCTCAAAGCCGTACACAATGGACATTACAATAGTAAAAAGCGCTGTAAACATTACCGTTGTCAGGGCAATGGAAATAACGGCAATAATATTCCGTGACTTTGCCGCCTTTAAGCTGCGAAAGCTAAGACGGCGTATGCATTTTCTGTTGGCAACGTTCATATCAATCACCGCTCCTTGTCACTATTTTACCGTCCTCAATGCGGATGATTCTGTCTGCAAGCTGGGCGATCTCCTCATTGTGAGTTATCATCACAATCGTCTGAGAGAACTTCTGACTTGTTATCTTTAACAGTCCCAGAACGTCCTGTGAGGTCTTGCTGTCGAGATTGCCTGTTGGCTCGTCAGCAAGGATAATGGCAGGCTTTGAAGCGAGCGCACGAGCGATAGCAACTCTTTGCTGCTGACCGCCCGAAAGATTGTTAGGAAGATTTTGCAGCTTGCTTTCAAGCCCGAGTGTTTCGATAACTCCGTCTATGTATTTTTTATCGGGAGTGCCACCGTCAAGCTGTATCGGCAGCAGTATATTTTCATATACGTTCAGGACGGGAACAAGGTTGTAATTCTGAAACACAAAGCCTATTTTTCTCCTGCGGAAGATAGTCAGCTCTTCATCGCTGAGTGTGAAAACATCCTTGCCGTCAACTTCAACTTTGCCCGATGTTGGTCGGTCAAGCCCTCCGAGCATGTGAAGAAGAGTGGATTTTCCGCTGCCCGATGTTCCGACAACTGCAACAAATTCGCCCCTCTCCACGGATAAGTCTACTCCGTCAAGAGCGTGAACTTCGCTTTCACCGCTCCCGTATATTTTCCGTAAATCAGATGCAGATAATACTGTCATAAAAACCTCCAAAAAAAATCTGTATTGCATATATTTCTACAATACAGATAATATCATACTATTCTTTCTGAATTCTTTCGTGGAAAAATCAATTCTAACAGTTTTGAAAGAATCACCTTTGAAAAAATACGGAAAATGCTGTGCCCTTATTATGCTCCGAAGATACTTTTATATATCCGCCGCAGTCCGAAATTATCTCCCTTGCAAGATACAATCCGATGCCAAGTCCATCTTTCTGTGATACAGAAGGTGAACGGTAGAACCTTGTGAATATCTTGCTCTGTTCCTCTTCGGAAATGCCGTTTCCGCTGTCCGAAATAATAACGGCGCAGAACATTTCATATTCCCTGACAGTTATTGATACAAAGCCGTTGTCGGTATATTTTATAGCGTTGTCAACGATATTTCCGATAGCCTCGGAGCACCATTTTTCGTCATACAACGCCTCTGCGGAAGTCTGTTCCAATGTGAATTTCAGTCCCTTTTTCTCTGCTTTGGGAAGATACTGCCGATATATGTTTTCAAGCATGGGGGATAACTCCCTGCGTTCGGGAGAAAGCGTAAAAACGCCTGTTTCCAAACGTGAAAGCTTTACCAAAGCGGCAATAAGGAACGAAAGCTTTTCTGCCTGCTCTCCGATGTATTCTGTACAGGAGTGAGCTTGTTCGTTAAGCTCCTGTTCTTTCAGCAGTTCGGAATAAAGTATAATATTTGATAGGGGAGTTTTGGTCTGGTGAGATATATCCGAGATAAGCTCTTTTATTCTCTCCTTTTCCGCAGCTACATTGCGAGCCGAAAGCTCCGAAGAGGAAAGATACCGTGCCAGCTTTGCCTCCAATGAAGAAAGCATGGTTTCGTCGATGTTTTCTTCGGTAAAGCTTCCGTCTATGGCTTTATCAATCATTTTGTCGAGAGAACGCATTATCCGTGCCGTGCGGCGGCGATAAACCAAAATGATTATGACCGCTGCGATAACACAAACCGCTCCGATTATGATGCACAATACTTCAGTCATTTTCTTCTACCCACATATAGCCTGCGCCGTATACAGTTTTTATATTTTTTTGTGCGCCCAGTTTGCTGCGCAGACGGTTCACCGCCACGGACAGAGCGTTTTCGTCCACATATTCGGCGCCGTCCGTCCAGATACGGTCAACAAGCTTTTCACGGGAGAGGGTGAAACCTGCATTGTCAGTGAGAATTCGCAGAAGCTTCTGCTCGGTCTTGCTTAGTTCAACAGGGGAACCGTTCGTGAAAAACTCCATGCGCTCAAAGTCGAATTCAAAGCCGCCGCAGATGTATTTTTTTCGTTTTGTTTCTCCTCTGCGGAGTTGGGCGTTTACTCTTGCACGAAGGATTGCAAGGCTGAAAGGTTTTGTGATATAATCGTCCGCACCTTGTTCAAGTCCTGATACAATATCGGATTCAAGATCGTTTGCAGTAAGCATGATAACGGGAAGATCGTATTTTGATTTTATCTCACGAAGAAAGTCAAAACCGTTTCCGTCGGGAAGATTCACATCAAGAATAACAAGAGCGAAGCTTTGAACTGCAAGGGCATTTCGTGCTGTTCGGATATTTTCAGCCGAAGCGGTTTCAATATTGTCATTGCATAAAGCACGGCATAAGCCTGCCGAAAGAGAATTATCGTCTTCGATTATAAGTATCTTTTTCATTCTGTCCCGCCTTTCGCTTCTATTATAGTCTAATTCATTTTTCGTGTCAAGAATGAAAAAACTGTTCTTATACTAAGGAAACGCTGATTAAATCGTTTCTGTCGTTTTCAAAATGTTCTCAAAGGCGTAAACTCGTACCATTTTTTCACACTTCCAAGAAATTGTTATATTTCAGAATAGTTCCGGATGATTTTCCAGTGAATCCGATTCTGTAATCTCACGAACTACACGGCACGGAACTCCAACTGCAAGTGAATTTGGCGGTATATCTCTTGTAACTACACTTCCTGCACCGATAACGCAGCCATCGCCAATAGTTACACCGCCGCATACGGTGACATTTCCTGCGATCCAACAATTATTGCCGATAGTAATGGGCTTGGCATATTCTTTATCGGTTGGAGTACCATCATGCTTTATATACTGATTTCTGTCCTGCCAGCGAAGCGGATGAATAGGAGTGAGAAGCGAAACGTTAGGTCCGACAAATACATTATCGCCAATTGTCACAGGGCAGCAGTCAACACAAGTGAAATTGAAATTTGCATAGAAATTTGTTCCGACAGATGTGAAGCAGCCATAATCGAATTGAACAGGGCCTTGGAAATAAAAGGAATCACCATGTACTCCCAGCTCATTCATAATTGCGGTGCGTTTTTCATCTGTTTCAAGTAATTCGTTGTATTTTTGGCTAAGTCTATGTGCTTTTGTTCTGAGTGCTGCAAGTTCTTTATCGGAAGGGTCATATATTTTTCCTGCTAACATTTTTTCTTTTTCAGTCATCATTTTTCTCTCCAATATTTTTTATATAAGTTTTGTCGTTCAGACAAACTTTCACGAATAATATTATACTTCAAAAGTCCAATATCGTCAAGGCTATGGTTTAACGCAGTTTTGGACTAAATATTAAATTTCGCAATCAAACTTTGTGCAGAACCAACAAATAATATCATGAAAAGTCTATTGACTTTTATTTGATAAAATGTTAATATAATAATATAGCAAAATTCTGTCAAAATTTGAAAAAATACGTCGCAAAAAACGTTAGGGGGCATAATTATGAAAAGCATTAAAACAAAAATTCTTGCAGCAATGATAGGAATAGGCCTGTTGTCATCTTTGATAATAGGTATAGCGGGGGTTTGGCTCAATTTTTCTTCGGCACATGATATCCTCGATAAGTCCATGGAAGAAATGGCAGAGGTTGCGGCTTCACGCGTTCAGGAAGAAATTGATCGATGCGAGGCAATTGCAGCTGAAATAGGCTGCATAGGCGATATGACAGATCCTGTAAACGGTGCGGTAGTTTGTGCCGCAGTCGCTGCAGAGCGAACAGAAAAATATGGTTTGGAGTATTTCGGCGTTCTTGATATGAACGGAAAAGATATATTAAACGGTATCGACTGTTCGGGAATGGAATTTTTCAAGGTATCATCAGGCGGAGAAGAATACTGTTCCGATTTTATGACGCAAAGCATCTTCGGTGTAGAAAATGCATTTGTAGTTTCTGCACCACTCTGGGAGGGCGGCATATACGGCGGCACGGTCGCAGGCGTTGTATATTTTATACCCAGAACTACGTTGCTCAACGATATAGTAACCAGCATTCAGGTCGGTGAAGGCGGAACAGCATATATGCTTTCATCTTCGGGACTTACCATTG
The DNA here is from genome assembly GCA_051881735.1 of Oscillospiraceae bacterium. Lineage (GTDB taxonomy): Bacteria > Bacillota > Clostridia > Oscillospirales > Ruminococcaceae > UMGS363. The sequence goes on along the minus strand of JBJEQL010000244.1, from coordinate 3,289 downwards.
CGTTTAACGACCCTGAAGTTGTAGGTAAGGAGAACGCTCAGGAATCTGCAAAATCAGATCCATCATACGCAAAGCTTGCAGAGGTTGAGGCAAAGATGTGTGCAGGCGAAACAGGCTTCGACCAGTATGAATATAACGGAAATCTTGAGTATGTTGCTTATGCTCCTATACCGGATACTCCGGGCTGGAGCATAGGAATAAATGTTGTCCGCAGCGAATTCATGGGCGGAGTATATGAGTCCATAATAATAAGCATAATTATTATAGCTGTTGTCTGTGTAATTGCCGCTGTTGTAGCTAAAGTATTCTCAGACAGGATCGCAACTCCTATTGTCAGCTGCTCTGAAAGAATCGTTAAGCTTTCGCATGGCGACCTCACAAGCGATGTTCCTGTTGTAAAAGCTAATGACGAAACCAAGAAGCTTGCCGATGCTACTGAAACAGTTGTATCGGAACTCAATAACATATTCAAGGATATCGAAAGAATACTTGAAGAAATATCCAAGGGCAACCTTGCAGTAAATTCCCATGAAAATCAGCATTATTATGTAGGTGATTACAGCCAGATCATCGAATATATCGGACATATCAAGGCAAGACTTTCGGATACGATGGCTCAGATCAGCACAGCAGGAGAGCAGGTTTCCGCAGGCGCAGATCAGGTTTCGTTCGGTGCTCAGTCACTTTCTCAGGGTGCAACCGAACAGGCTGCTTCAATCGAGGAGCTTGCCGCTACTATCGACCTTATCGCTGAGAAGATCAAGGAAAATGCTGTTCAGGCAGAAACTGCAAGCGATAAGACAAATGCTGCAGGCGGTGAGATGCAGGGCGTTATGAAATGTATGAATGACCTTGTTTCCGCAATGAACGATATCAGCAGGTCTTCCGATGAAACAAAGAAGATCATAAAGACCATTGAAGATATTGCATTCCAGACAAATATTCTTTCCCTCAATGCTGCAGTTGAGGCAGCAAGAGCAGGTGCGGCAGGCAAGGGCTTTGCAGTTGTTGCAGACGAGGTAAGAAACCTTGCAGGCAAGTCCGCCGAGGCTGCACAGAACACGACCGCACTTATCGAAAGCACCGTTGCGACCATCGAAAAGGGTACATCTCTTGTTGATGAAGTTGCAGAAAAGATGAATTCCGTTGCTGCTGCGGCAGGTGCCGTTGCAGAGATCAACGAACAGATCTCTGCAGCATCGCGTGATACAGCTGATTCGATCACTCAGATAACTGTAGGCGTTGAACAGATCTCCGAGGTAGTTCAGTCCAACTCTGCTACAGCTGAAGAATCTGCTGCTGCGTCCGAAGAGCTTTCAGGACAGGCTAATATGCTTAAAGAACTTATTGAACAGTTTAAGCTTGACAAATAAAACACAACTGGCACTTTGCAGAAGGGGAGCCCCCTTGGGCAATTCGTAGGTTACTTTACGAAATGCTCAAAGTTGGCGGCTCGGTAACGATAGATACTTCTTTATGGCACTCTTCTTAAGGGGAGCCCCCTTGGGCAGTTCGTAGGTTACTTTGCGAAACGCTCAAAGTTGGCGCTCGGTACCGATAAATATTTCTATATCGGTAAGTACCCTAAATGCAGAGTGCCTTTTTCTGTTATAAGAAACGGCAGAAACGTATTAATCAGCGTTTCCTTAGTATAAGAAAACAAAAAATCCTTGACAATTGGAAAATACTATGCTATACTAACTTCATCGTTTGAAAAAAGGGGGCGGGCAAATGTTTAATCGATATATGTTTTCATCAGAAATGAACCTTTGCCTGCTCATTACCGAATAATTGCAATGTTTTTCAGGGTATTGATATGCAAAGCGTACATTTCTGTATGGAAGTGTACGCTTTTTTAGTTTTTTCAGGGGTGATGACAGCATAAGTTTTTTATACCTGAGTACGTGTTTACAAATGATGACATAAGAACAGGAGGCAAAAATGAGTTCTAAAGAAAAGACAAAACAAAAACATTCCGCATTTTCAAATGTTATGTATATGCTGAAAATACTTTGGTACGGGAGCAAAGGGTACGTCATATACACTTTCATCAAGGAATTCAATGAGAATTTATTCTGGACAATATTTTCAGTATATCTGACAGAGTGGATATACGTTGCTATCGAAAACAAAACGCCCTTTACGGCGCTTGCTTCATTTGTTGGGGCAATGTGTATCGGACATATCTGCATTCACATCACAGCGGCTATCCACCAGCTTTGTGAAAAGCAGTTTTTACCGAAAATGTATCAGAATTTTTATAAGCGTGTTATAAACAAGTCCATTTCAATGGAATATACACAGTTTGAAAAACCTGATTTTTACGACAAATATACCCGTGCGCTGAACGAATGTCAATGGAGAGGAAATAATATCCTTTATTACTCTGCTTATCTCGTGGCAGGCATTGCTTCGGTAATTGCAGCAACGATCATTGTTGCGGATGTTGACCCGTGGCTGCTGCTTTTCATCGTGCCTATGGTTGCAGTTTCAATGTTCTTCGGCAAGAAGGAGGGCGATATCTATTATTCTCTCGATATGTCCAACACCCGTGACGGACGTATCGGCGGATACGCAAAGCGTGTATTCTATGAAAAGAAATACGCAGCAGAATTGCGCCTTTTCGGCATAGGAAAGCTGCTTCTTTCACGGCATGAAAAAGCGTATGAGGAAATGGAGGAGCGCACACGCCGGATGCGCAGAAAGCTGTGTGTTATCGAGCCTTTAAAGTGGATATTATACAACGTTCTGTCAAGCATTCTCCCTTATCTTTACATAGCATTCGTACTGAACAAGGGCGAGGTGCAGACTGCCGCTTATGTTGCCATGATACCTGCGCTTTCGACTCTTTCGTGGCGAACCTCTGACGCAGTTGAGCTTGTCGTTTCCCTTGCAAAGGAAAGTGCATTTGTAACCAATCTGCGTGAATTCCTTTCCTATGAGCCTAAGACGAATACCGACGAGCTTATCAAGGCGAAGAACCTTTCGGATATTGAGATAAAGGATATGGGATTCACCTATGAGGGCGCAGAAAAGCCTACTCTGCATGATGTGAATATCAGCATCAAGAAGGGTGAAAAGATCGCTATTGTCGGTCATAACGGTGCAGGCAAGACAACGCTTGTCAAGCTTATTATGGGACTTTATAACCCTACCGAGGGAGCTATAAAGATCAGCGGTGAGGATATCTCAAAGTATGAGCCGAAATCGCTTCACCGCCGTTTCGGTACGGTGTTTCAGGATCTGCAGGTGTTTGCACTTCCGCTTTCTCACAACGTTCTTATGCGCA
>JBJEQL010000243.1:0-2519 GCA_051881735.1 Oscillospiraceae bacterium | reverse complement strand
GAGGACTTATCGCTCAGGTCACCGATGAAAAGGAGATCAGCGAGATGATAAACAACGGAAAGGCAACTTTCTATATCGGCTTCGACCCGACTGCCGACAGCCTTCACGTTGGTCATTTCATGGCGCTCTGCCTTATGAAGCGTCTGCAAATGGCAGGAAATAAGCCTATTGTGCTTATCGGCGGCGGTACAGCCATGATCGGTGATCCCTCGGGCAAGACCGATATGAGAAAGATGATGACAAAGGAAACTATTGCACACAACGTTGAATGCTTCAAAAAGCAGATGAGCAGATTCATCGACTTTTCCGATGATAAAGCTATCGTTGTAAATAACGGCGACTGGCTTCTTGATCTTAATTATGTTGATGTACTGCGTGAAGTAGGCGCTTGCTTTAGCGTAAATAAGATGCTTACCTTCGAATGCTACAAACAGCGTATGGAAAGAGGACTTACATTCCTTGAATTCAACTACATGATAATGCAGTCCTACGACTTCTATATGCTTTTCCAGAAATATGGCTGTAATATGCAGTTCGGCGGAGATGATCAGTGGGCGAATATGCTCGGCGGTACAGAGCTTATCCGTAAAAAGCTCGGCAAGGACGCTCACGCTATGACTATCACGCTCCTCCTCAACAGTGAGGGTAAGAAGATGGGTAAGACTGAAAAGGGTGCTGTATGGCTCGACCCCGAAAAAACATCACCTTACGATTTCTTCCAGTACTGGAGAAATGTCGGTGACGCTGACGTTATCAAGTGCCTTAAAATGCTTACATTCGTTCCTATCGAACAGATCGAAGAAATGGAAAAGACCATGGAAGGAGCAGAGCTTAACAAGGCAAAGGAACTCCTTGCTTATGAGCTTACAAAGCTCGTTCACGGCGAAGAGGAAGCAGAAAAGGCTCTCGCAGCTGCAAAGGCAATTTTTACAAACGGAGCAGCTTCTGCAGATATGCCTTCAACAGAAATCCCTGCAGCTGAACTTGAGGACGGCATCAATATCCTTGATCTGCTTGTAAAAACAGGACTCTGCCCGTCCAAGAGCGAGGGAAGAAGACTTGTACAGCAGAACGGTATCGCTGTTGACGATGTAAAGGTAACCGACCCAAATGCAGTTATCACTATTAACGATTCTGTTGTTATCAAAAAAGGCAAGAAGATATTCCATAAGGCTGTAAAAGCATAAGACTTTACAGGATTCCTAAAAAGATAAATCCGCCGCAGGAGTGATTTTCTGCGGCGGATAAGTTTTTTGAGATAAATAAAAAAGACGCTTCTTGTGAAAGCGTCCTTTTTACACATTACAAAAGCGGTAATTATACTGCACGGGTAACCTTATTGGAACGAAGACATCTGGAGCATACATAGATATGTGTAGGAGTTCCGTTAACGATTGCCTTTACACGCTTAACATTAGGCTTCCAAGTTCTGTTGTTACGGCGATGTGAGTGAGACACCTTGATGCCGAAAGTAACACCCTTTCCGCAAATTTCGCATTTTGCCATAGGGTTACACCTCCTTTTCATAGTCGTTACATAATCAACGTTTCAATTATACCATAAGTAAAATAAAAAAGCAAGTGTTTTTTCAAAAAAAATAAAAAAAACCTAAAGTTTTTTATTTTGTACAGAAAAACGTCAAAAATCACTTGTGTTTTTTTATAAAATATGGTATAATAAATCCGATTAATTCTTGGTTTTCTGTTTGGAGTTTTGCTATGAGTTTTTTATTATCAGGAAGATTGCTTCCGTTTCTTGTACGACTTATCGTTCTGATGATAGCTTTCCCTGTCCATGAGTCGGCACATGCTCTTGTCGCACATTGGCTTGGAGATAATACTGCAAAAAATCAAGGCAGGATAAGCCTTAACCCTGCAAAGCATATCAGCCTCTGGGGAGCGCTTTTCATGCTATTTGTAGGTGTTGGTGCGGCAAATCCTGTTCCGATAGATGCCCGAAACTTCAAAAAACCAAAGGTAGGAATGGCAGTTTCTTCACTGGCGGGGCCTGTTTCAAACCTTATTCTTGCATATATTTCGATGATAGTATATCGTGTTCTTTATATAATTTCGTTTATAAAAGGTGCCGACTGGAGTATTGTAATGTATATCTTTCAGTATGGGGCAATACTTAATATCGGACTTGCTGTGTTCAATCTGCTGCCCATTCCGCCGCTTGACGGCTCAAGAATTCTGACCCTGTTCCTCCCCGAGGATAAGTATTTTGGCATAATGAAATATGAACGATATATTTTCGGTGTGCTTTTCATTGTTGTTTTTGCAGGACTGCTCGATAAACCGCTTGCTTTTCTGCAGAACGGGACAGCTAACATACTTTGGGCGCTTACCAACTGGGTGGATATGATTGCAAATATTTTTCTGAAAAGTAATATTGGAGTAATTTGATTTGGAAACAATATCTTTTAAGCTGGAAAACTTTGAAGGCCCTCTCGATCTGCTTTTGCACCTTATCTCAAAGCATAAGCTGAATATCAACGATATACCGATAGTAATGCTTGT
>JBJEQL010000242.1:0-10176 GCA_051881735.1 Oscillospiraceae bacterium | reverse complement strand
GCATATCGTGGGTGGTAAATATCATCGTCACATTATCCTGCTCGTTCAGCTCACGAATAAAGCTGCGGATAGTTTCCTTTCCCACAACGTCAACGCCGATGGTCGGCTCGTCAAAGAATACTATTTCGGGGGAATGGATAAGCGCTGCAACGATATCCGCTCTCATTTTCTGACCGAGAGAAAGCTGACGGACAGGCTGATCTATAAATCCGCTCATATCAAGCATTTCGGTGAAGCGGCTCAGATTTTTCTTATAAACATCATCTGGAACGCTGTAAATCGCTTTAAGCAGTTCAAAGCTGTCGATAACGGGCAAGTCCCATTGCAGCTGCGATTTCTGACCGAAAACAACGCCTATCCTGCCGACATAATTTTTGCGCTGCTTGTATGGGATATATCCGTCCACATTTATCTCGCCGCTGTCGGGATAAAGAATACCCGAAAGCATTTTTATTGTAGTGGATTTTCCTGCACCGTTAGGGCCGATAAATCCCACCATTTCGCCCTTTTCAATGTTAAAACTGATGTTTTTTACAGCTTCTTTTTTCTCATATTTAGGCACAAAAAGATTTGCAAGCATACCGGGAACACCGCTGCGGCGCTTGCTTATCTTAAAGGTCTTGCTCACGTTTTTTACTTCAATGAAGCTCATATTATCCCTCGCTTTTCAGTTGTGAAATAATGCTTTCAAGGCTCGGCTTTCTTATACTGACTTCGGAAACCGACGTCTGCCGTAAAATCAGCTTTAAAATTTCCGCCGAGGTTATGTGGTTGGAGTTATGTGATAATGTGATAGTATTGTTCCGAACGGAATACCTTTTTAGCGGCAAGTCCTCAAAATCGGGGATACTTCCGCCGAATTTTATAGTCATAACATCAATGGGAGCATAGCGGCTTCTGAGGTTTTCCTCGCTGCCGTAAAACACAAGCCTTCCGCTGTCAAGGAGTGCAATTCTGCCGCACATTTTTGACACTCCCGACATATCGTGAGAGGTCATAAGCACAGTCATACCGTCTTTGCAGCGTTCGGTCAGAAGCTCGCATAGCACAGCCTTTCCGTTTTCGTCAAGACCAACATTCGGCTCATCAAGGAGCAGCAGCTTCGGCTCGTAAATAAGCGAAGCTCCAAGCTCCGCACGCATACGCTGTCCGAGGGAAAGACTTTTCACGGTCTGATTTTCACATTTCCCGAAATCAAGCCGTTCCGACAGTTCCTTATAACGCCTGTCATACTCCGCTTTGTCAATGCCATACAAACTCCGAATCAGCTCAAAGCCTTGCAAAACCGTATCATCACGGCAAAGAAGAGGTACTCCCGTAATAAATGCGCTGACGTTATTCTTGTACAGCTTGCGGTTTAAAACCGGGTCTTTGTCAAGGGTATAAACTCTGCCGCTTTCGGGTGCAAGAAGTCCACAGGCAAGCTTTATCATTGTGGTCTTGCCTGCCCCAGAAGCGCCTATCAGACCGACTATCTCGCCCTTTGGAATATGTATGGAAATATCGTTCAGCGCATACTTGCTCACATTTTCAAAATTAATCATAAATCCTCCATAAGAAAAGTATATCCCCTGCAAAAAGTGTTTGCAAGGGATTGGGATAAACGGCATTCACACAGGGATAAACGCACAAGCGCAGAAATAGCCGTCCTCTTCATAGAAATCGCACATTCCGCCGTATTTTTCGGTAATTTCTTTGATTTGCGGAATGCCCATGCCGTGACTTGCGCTGTCGGCTTTGGTCGTTTCCAATTCGGGATTTACTTTGAGAACGGACGAGCATATCTTGTTTTTCACAAGTATTGTTTCATACCCTCTGCGCTGTGATATCACAACATCAATTTCGGGAGAATTTTCATTTGCACAGGCTTCAATTGCGTTATCCAGAATATTTGAAAGCAGTGCGGAAAAATCAAGGCTTTCCATTTTCTTAAAGGACAGATTTTCGATTTCCGCCTTTACGGAAAAACCCTTTTCACGAGCTATGTTCAACTTTTCGTTAAGGATATGATTTAAAAGAGAATTTCCCGTTTCAATATAGCTGTGAACGGCATTGAGCTTGTCCAGAATTTCCGATGTGTACGCCTTTGCGGATTCGTGATCGCCGCCGTTCAGATAAGAAGCTATCACCATAAGATGATTTTTCATATCGTGCTTTATTCGGCGGACATTTTCGTGGAGAGTGCGAATTTCTTCGTCCTGCTTTTGAATATTTTCGGCGGAGGCCTTTAGCTCCGCAAGCTCATATTCAAGCTCCGATTTTTCGCTTAACAGCCTGCTGTATTTTTCGTTAAGAGCAGTATATTCCTGCTCCAGATCCTTGTACTTTTTCATCTTAGCATATACCTCATAAGCTGTTTTTTGCAGTTTCGGAGTAGCTTCTTCCAATTGGTATTCTCGTTCCGTTCACAAGCTCCGCTTCATCGGAGGTGAGCATTTTTACGGCAGCCTGATTTACAAGAAAGCCTTTATGTATGCGGATAAAACCGCTGTCAGACAAGGTATTTTCCACAGCGGAAAGTGTGTCACGAAAACGGTATTCCTTGTCCTTGGAAAACAGCTTGAGATAATTACCGTCTGATTCAAAGTACAGTATTTCATCAAGCTGTAATTTTATATCAGCATTTGCGGTGTGAAAACAAAAATGCTTTTCACGGCTGTTAAGCTCGGTCACGCAGTCTGCAAGTATTCGGGGAAGCTCCTTATCCATATAGCCTTTGCGGACAAATCCGAACGGGTGGAACTGTAGGCTGTCATAAACAAGCTCGTCGTGGCTTGTTACAAATACAAGCAGGGGCTTGTTGGCAAGTGCGGTGAGCCGTGCCGCAATATCAAGTCCGCTTATTTTGGGCATATCAATGTCCAAAAGGAGAATATCGCAGCTATCTTCCGTAATTGCTTCAAGAAGAGTGTTTCCGTTTGTAAATTCGGAAACAGCCGCTTCGGGTAGTGAAGATTTAACTTTTGAAGAGATGTCCGACAGGATTTTAGGTTCGTCATCACAGATGAATATTTTCATAGCTTATATTTTCCTTTGTATTATTGCTCACAATTCTCACTAACTAATATTTCCTTAACCTCCGCACGATCAAACTCCGCAAGAGCATTATGTCCCGTCAATGTCTTAATGATTCTCCACCCGTCACGGCTGTTAATCGCATTCTGAGGAATCGGGACAAAGCCAAAATCAAGATATATCTTGCAGGCAAGCCATGTCGTTGTCTGTGTCGGAATTTTTGCATGAGTATAGCCCAGGCTTTTCATCACATTAAGCACAAATCCGATAAGTGGCTTTGACAGTCCCTTGCCCTGATAATCACGCTTGACTGCGACCCAGTGAAGCCATCCTGCACCCGATTTATCCCTGCCGTAAATATCGTAATAAGCAGATGCAGTCGCAACCTTCTCGCCGTTTTCGTTCTCAATAAACACCATACGACTGGTAAGCTCGTCGTCCTTACCCTCATAAAATCTGTTCCAGGACTCCAATCCCTGTTCGTAGGTTTCAAATTCCTTGGCAGATTTTTCTATCTCTATCCAGTCATCACGGTCGCCACTTTTATAAAATGTAAACCTATATCCTTCGGGCAGCTTATACTCGGGAAGAGCATCAAGATCGTCACGTTTCAAAAGCAGTTCATAATATTTTATTCTGTTGTCGTGATTATCGAAAACAGGTAATTCTTTTCTCAAAGCAGCGCACCTCCACATCAGCTTTTGTCTATAATAAATGATATCATAAACATTAATATATTGCAATCTTAAATTTATATGGTTTGCAAGAAAGCTGTCAACATTAATTGACAAAGAACACACCTCTCAGCTCGGTCATATAATGAAATGAAATATAATTGTCATATCTGCGGAATTGTCCGAAGACGTGGTAATGTATTTCATATCCAAGGAACCGCTGATTAATACTAAACACCAATAAAATACAGGAAAAAATCTGCGCCGAAATCCAATATATTCGAGATTGTCGGCTTGATTTTTTCAAATTTTAAATGGTGTTTAGTATAATACGTTTTGCCGCAGAAATAATCAGCGGTTTCCCAAGCAGAAAGGAGCTTTTTATAATGACAAATTTGTCGGATTATCCGAAGCAGACATTTGTCAGGACTTTTGATATAGAAGCGATATCTATTCCTATAGTGTATAATAAATACGGCGACCATGACCCGAACGGAATGTTATATGTGCTGAAAAAGGATTCCGAACGTATCAGGCGCAAGGCTTGGGAATGCTTTGAAATGCAGCCTCCGCAGCCATACAAGGAGGTTCAGCCGCTTGTTATCAGAGCCAATAAGGGCGATGAAATAAGAATAAACTTTTACAACAGCCTTGGACGAAAAGCGTCTATGCACGTTGAGGGACTGCGCTATAACGTTCTGACCTCGGACGGCGCAAATGTGGGAAATAATCCCGATACTACGACGGAAGATTTTATCAGCTATGTCTGGTACGCAGAAAGAGAGGGAGTTTATCTTTTCTCGGACTTGGGCGACCCGAGCGGCGGCGAGGACGGCACCAACGTACACGGACTTTTCGGTGCGATCATTGTCGAAAAACCGCAATCCAGATGGTTTGACCCTGTGACGGGATATGAGCTTGAAAGCGGTCTTTTTGCGGATATTTACGATCCCGTGAACCCTGCTTTCAGAGAATATGCTGTTTTCTTCCACGATGAACTTGAAATATTGAACAAGGACGGCGAACAGCCCGTTGACCCTCACACGGGTCTTCCAAACGGCACCACGGCTATCAGCTACCGCAGCGAACCTATGCGCAACCGTCCGCCGCTGGACGAGATGCACCACGTTGTAACGGGTGAGGATATTTCCATGAGCTCGTGGACCTACGGCGATCCTGCACCTCCGATACTGCGAGCTTATGCAGGCGATCCTGCAAAGATAAGGCTTATCCACGGCGGCGTAAAGGAAACTCACGTTTTTCATCTGCACAACCACCAATGGAAGCTTGAACCCGATGACCCGAAGTCAACGATAATCGACTCAATTTCGATAAGTCCGCAGGAGTGTTTCACGCTGGATATCCTTTACGGCGCAGGCAGCCTGACAAGGACTATCGGCGATGCTATTTTCCATTGTCATCTCTATCCTCATTTCCACGAGGGTATGTGGACGTTATGGCGCATTTTCGACAGACTTGAAGACGGAACGGGCAAATATCCCGACGATACGCCCATAGAACGTCTGCTGCCGCTGAAAGACCGTCCCTTTCCTCTTCCAAAGGACGATCTGCACCCGGGATATCCAAATTTCATAAACGGCGAATTCGGCGAACGTCCGCTCCAGCCGCCTTTTGGTATCCTTGATGAAAATGATAATAATGTTATATACCCCACTCAAAAGGAAGAGGATAATTTTGTCCGTAATTTTGCTCCGGGAGCATTGTATTCGGAAACCTGCCCGTGCAGATGTCCGAAAGAGGTCAAGGTATTCGAGCTTGCGGTTGTGCAGGCTGATATCGTCTATAACCGCTACGGCTGGCACGACCCTCAGGGCAGATTTTTCGTGCTTAAAGAGGATATCGAACGCCACGGAACACTTGAAAAATATCTTGATAAAGTAAACTGCGGAAAAATACGACCCGAACCCCTTGTAATACGAGCAAACGCAGGCGACTGCATAGAGATAAGGCTCACGAATCTTCTTCCCGAATATATTGAGGAAAGTCCGTTCCAGCTGAAAACCCTAACCGATATTGTTGGATTTCATATTCATCTTGTGAAGTTTGATACAATTGTATCGGACGGCTCTGCAAATGGCTGGAACAATATTGCAGGCGCACGAAAATATGAAACGCTTATCGAGCGTTTTTATGCAAACGAGGAGCTGCATACGGTATTTTTTCACGATCATCTTTTTGCAAATTCGCACCAGCAGCACGGTATGTTCGGCGCATTGATAATCGAACCTGCAGGCTCGGAATTTCTTAATCCCAAAAACGGCAAGCCGCTTAAAAGCGGAGCAAATGCCGTTATCAGAAAAGCAAACGGCGAAGCCTACCGTGAATTTGCACTTTTCGTTCACGATTTTGCGCTGCTGTTCGATAAGTACGGCAAACCGCTCAATCCTCCCGAGCACCAGGGCTCCGACGACGACCCCGGCGTTATGGGTATCAGCTACCGCTGCGAGCCTATGACAGAACGTTTGAAAATAAAGAACGACCCCTCGCATATTTTCAGCTCACGCAGATACGGCGACCCTGCAACGCCCATTCTGGAAACCTATCCCGGCGAGCCTATGGTAATTCGTCTTCTTGACGGCGCTCACGAGGAACAGCACGCATTCAACATCAACGGAATGTCTTGGCGCAAAGAGATAACCGACCCGATATCGCCCATTGTGGCAGAACAGACCATCGGTATCTCCGAAGCTTTTAACATTCGCATTGACGATTATTACGGTGCAGGAGATTATCTGTACTATTTCGGCGGCATTGACGATGTATGGCTCGGCTTATGGGGCATTATCAGAGTGCACAGCTGCCGCAGAAAGCATCTTCGCCCTTTGTGCAATCCCACAAAGCCCGTGCCGACTCCGATTTGTCCTCCCAAGGGTGCGAAAATACGCAGATTTGATATCGCTGCGATACAGACCGATATCGAGTATAACCGATACGGCGACCACGACCCCGAGGGTATGCTTTTTGTTCCTCTTGAATATGCCGAGGACGTAAAATGCAACAGGAAAAAGCCGATACCTTTGATACTGCGTGCAAATGCAGGGGAATGGATAGAGATCACGCTGTACAATATGTTCGACAAGCCTGTGTTGTATCACGACTATCCCTCTGTTCCGCTTGATATGCCCCACAGACCGTCCGATCGTGTTTCACTCAGTCCGCAGCTTCTGAAATACGATCCCGTTCGCTCGTCAGGCGTGAACGTTGGTTATAACAAGTGTGAGCAGACGGCAGCTCCGGGTGAATGTATCAGGTATCTGTGGTATGCCGACAAGGAGTACGGTACTTGTATGCTCAGCTCCTTCGGCGACCTGCGCAATCACCGATACCACGGTCTGTTCGGTGCAATAATCATAGAGCCGCCTGAAGCAAAATATTACGGCAGCAGCTCCTGCAAAAAGGAGGAATTCGGTGAGCAGGCGGTAATAACCGCTCCCGGAACAGATACTTTCAGAGAATTTGTGTTGTTTGCTCATAACGGTATACGGCTGCTGGATAACAAGGGAAACCTCATTAAAACGACGGCGCAGAGCGAAGGCGGTGCACATGGGGAAGTCGACCACGAGGATACGGGTGAAAAGGGTTATAACTATCGCTCCGAACGCTTTTATAACAGACTCATGCAGAATTCGGATATAAGCAAGGTGTTCAGTTCAAAGACCCACGGTGACCCATCAACGCCTGTTTTTGAAGCGTACACGGGAGAACGTGTTATCATACGTTACCTTATGCCTGCGGATAAGCCGAGAAACATCAGCTTTGCACTTCACGGTCATAACTGGCTCGCACAGCACGACGATCCGCTTTCGACGATAATTCCCGTTCAGGGAGCGGTAAGCGTGGGCGGAGCGTATAATATCGAGCTTGAAAAAGGCGCTTCCGAATATCCCGGAGATTATCTATACCGATCGGGCTCTCTGAAATGGGACGTTGAATCGGGTATGTGGGGAATATTCCGTGTGCTCAAAAAGGGAGTTAAATACTGCTGTTCCTGCTTCTGCCGAAACATCGGAAACTGGTGGGAAAAGAAATGGTACGAGAAATAACGATAAAGCTATTTTGAACGCATATATTATTCTTTGCGGAATAATTTTAACAGCCGGGCTGAAAACTCAGTTCGGCTGTTTCTTGTAAATTAGCGAAAACTGCGTTTCCACATAGGTGAACGCAGCTCTTTTTATTGGTGCTTAGTATTAACCCCCCCAGAACTGATAGATTCTCCAGTAAATAAAGCTGACAGTAATAAAGAGGCAGCATACACATTCAAGAATAAGCACCGAATTTACAGTTTTTTCAGCCTGCGTTTTAAGCAAACAACAACCATAGTCAGCATAGTTGCAAGAAAGACCGTAGCTGCTATACAGAAGGCAGCACACAGAATTTGGTCATAAACACCGTAAACTCCGATAAGAATTATGGCTGCCGCAAGTGCACTCACCGTTATTTCCAGATTTATCTCACAGAGCTTAAATCTTCTTTCTTCCGGCTTCTTAAATCTCTTCAATCTTATAATATGTATCACAAGAAGAAGCACCATTATCACCAGAGATATAATTGGGGTTATAACCAAAGCTATCTCCAGAAAATATCTGAAATTACTGTATTTAATAAAATCAATAGATGAGTTTTCATTCATAGACAGTTTCTTCATCCGCAGCAATATTATTCTCCGTATCAGCCATGCCGTATATTACAGAACAGATATCATCATTCTGTCCGAAAACACGGATAGAAACCGAAGGTGTTATGCTTTCATTTTCTTCAATAAGTTCTGATATCTTCTTTTCAATATCATCACCATTAAGTTCCAAGTCAGACAAGGCTTTTTCGCTGTTCTCCGCATAACAATTTATCCCATTTGTGACATTCGTTTCCTCTGCCCGACAATCCATTACTTCATAGGAAAATATTAGTGTTATTAATAGAGAAGCAGTATAGCTGTCACTTTGAAGTTTTTTCTGTTTTTCATTTTCCATACCCCTAAAGTCAATTAAGATGATAGTTTATCTTTCACAAAAAAATCCGGTTATCAAATAGTCTTTATACCCGATAAACCTGGGAAATTGAATTATAAATTCAACTTTGCATATATGAAAGTGTCTTTCCAAATTGGATTTCCCTGTTCGTCCTTCCAAAAGAAAACATTTTGTTTTAAATGTGCTTCTTTTTCAAATCCAATAGATTCCAGTAATCTCCAGGAGTTTATATTGTCAGGATCACATTCCGCAAATATTCGGTGGATACCGTTTTGAAATGAGTATTTTATTATTGCTTCACAACCTTCTTTTGCGTAACCTTTTCCCCAAAAATCACGGTTGAAAACATATCCTATTTCAAGTGAATTAAAATCTCTTTTCCCAAGATAAATGTTGCCAATCATTTTGTGGGTTTCCTTTAACTCTACTGCAATCATTTCGTCTGTTTCAATTCGCCACTTCAGATTATTCGCTGTTTCTTCCAAACTCATTGCCTTATATGGTTCAAATTTTACAACTTCATCATCTGATAAATACTCAAATAAATCATTCAAATCATCAGCGCAATATCTGCGTAGAATCAGCCTATTCGTTGCTAATATCATCATTATTCACCCTCACAAATTCCGATTTGGTTTGTCGAACAGTTGCCCCGATGTAATTTTCAATATTATACCATATTCTCATAAAGAAATCAATAAATCAAAAAAGGACAAATATAATGATAATGGTAAGCATTATTTTAGACATTATCACAATCGTTCTGCTGGTTGCGGTTATTGTGATCGGAACGAAAAAGGACTAAATCAGAGAAAGGAGCAGGTCAGAATGAACGTTATCAAGTCCAAAGTTATGACAATCGCAAACCGCCTTGTTAAGCACGGTATGAGCCACAGAACAGCAATGCTTAAAGCTTGGGTTATCGCAAAGGCTTCTGCTCTCCGTGTAAAGATCAAAGGCACAAGCCGCAGGCAGAGCGAGCTGGAGAAGCTTTCAAGCGTAAACCCTGCCGATATATCGGTAACACTCCGCAGAGAGCCGCATAACAGCCACGACAGCAACGCAATCGCCGTATATGCCGCTTTGACTAATCACAGAGTATTCTTTATCGGTTATCTGCCAAGAGCCATAGCAAGCGTTTTAGCACCCTTATTCGACAAGGGCAAAGAACCGCAGGCAAAAGCGTTCAGAGTTACGGGCGGTTTCAATCCGTGGGTGAGCTACGGAGCCGCACTTGCTATCGAAGTATAAACCACAGCGGAGCAGGTCACGCCCAATCTGTCCGACCTGCTCCGAATATACCCACAAATCCAAATACACAAACTGCTCAATGCGCCAACGTTGAGCAGGTACAAAGGAGATATAAACCATTGAACAACTATGTTACAACCCGAGAAACAATGATAAACAAAGGCACAACGCCGCCCATAACGCTTAAAGCCTGCCCATTCTGCGGAGATATTGCCGTAATGGTTCCAAGAAAGCTGTACAGC
>JBJEQL010000241.1:0-10273 GCA_051881735.1 Oscillospiraceae bacterium | reverse complement strand
TTCGATACAGCAACAGTTCTCGGCTTCCTCCGCAAGTACGGTCTTGACAAGGATTTCAAGATGAATATCGAAGCTAACCACGCTACACTTGCACAGCACACATTCCAGCACGAACTCCGCACAGCAAGAGAAAACGGCGTGTTCGGTTCTATCGATGCAAACCAGGGCGATCCGCTTCTCGGTTGGGATACAGACCAGTTCCCCACAAACATTTATGACGCTACATTCTGCATGTATGAAGTTATCAAGGCAGGCGGCTTCACAAACGGCGGTCTTAACTTTGACGCAAAGGCTCGCAGAGGCTCGTTCACTACCGAAGATATCTTCCACAGCTACATAGCAGGTATGGATACATTCGCACTCGGCTTCAAGGCTGCAAAGGCTCTTATCGCTGACGGCAGACTTGACAAGTTCGTTGATGACCGTTATGCTTCATGGACAACCGGCATCGGCGCTGACATCATCGCAGGCAAGGTCGGCATGGCTGATCTTGAAAAGTATGCTCTCGAAAAGGGCGAAGTTACCGACTCTCTCGGCAGCGGAAGACAGGAAATGCTCGAAGCTATCGTTAACAACGTACTTTTTACTCTTTAATAGTATAAGTTATGCCCCTGTTTCAAACGCAGGGGCTTATACTGTATTTATAAATACAAAATTTGGTGAAAGGGGAAATCAAATGAAATACGTAATCGGTATCGACCTTGGAACAAGCGGTACAAAAACCGTTCTTTTTGATGAAAAGGGAAATGTTGTTGCTTCCAAGACGATCGAATACCCCATGTATCAGCCGAAAAACGGCTATGCGGAGCAGGACCCCGAGGATTGGTACAACGCTGCGATAGGAACGGCTAAGGCAGTTATCGAGTCAAGCGGCGTGAAGAACGACGATATCGTCGGCGTAGGTCTTTCGGGACAGATGCACGGTCTTGTTATGCTTGACGAGAACGGAAATGTTATCCGTCGTTCGATTATATGGTGCGACCAGCGTACAGCTAAGGAAGTTGACGAGATGAACGCTAAGGTCGGCAGAGATAAGCTTATCGAGATAACCGCAAATCCTGCACTTACGGGCTGGACTGCTGCAAAAATTCTCTGGGTGAGAAATAACGAACCCGAAAACTACAAAAAATGCTGTCACATTCTCCTCCCGAAGGATTATATTCGCTACAAGCTCACGGGCGAGTTTGCGACCGAAGTTTCCGACGCATCGGGAATGCAGCTTCTGGACGTTCCGAACCGCTGCTGGAGCAAGGAGATCTGCGACAAGCTTGATATAGATATGTCAATGCTTGCAAAGGTTTATGAATCCTGCGAGGTTACGGGAACTATTACTAAAGAAGCTGCTGCTCTCACAGGTTTGAAAGAGGGCACAATAGTTGTCGGCGGTGCAGGCGATAACGCAGCTGCCGCAGTTGGCACAGGTGTTGTCGAGGACGGCAAGGCTTTCACAACTATCGGTACAAGCGGCGTTGTTTTCGCTCACACATCAAGCATTTCGATCGACCCGAAGGGCAGAGTACATACCTGCTGCGCTGCAGTTCCGGGCTGCTGGCACATAATGGGCGTTACACAGGGTGCAGGACTTTCTCTCAAGTGGTTCAGAGATAACTTCTGTCAGGCTGAAAAGGATACAGCAAAGGGCATGGACATTGATGAATATGTGCTTATGAATCAGGAAGTTGAAAAGGTTCCTGTCGGTTCAAACCGCCTTATTTATCTGCCTTATCTTATGGGGGAGAGAACTCCTCACCTTGACCCGAACGCAAGAGGAATGTTCTTCGGACTTTCCGCAATGCATACAAAGCGTGATATGATGCGAGCAGTAATGGAGGGTGTTTCCTATTCGCTGCGTGACTGCGTTGAGATATGCAAGGAAATGGGTATAAATGTTTCCGATATGATGGCTTGCGGCGGCGGCGGAAAATCTCCGATCTGGCGTCAGATGCTTGCTGACCTTTACAAGTGCCCTGTTAAGACAGCATCTTCTTCCGAAGGCCCTGCTCTTGGCGTTGCAATTCTTGCAATGGTCGGCGCAGGAATTTACAAGTCCGTTCCCGAGGCTTGCAAGGCTATCGTAGGCGTTGACAAGATTCAGGAGCCTATCAAGGAGAACTCCGAGATTTATGACAAGTATTTCGCACTTTATGATGAGATCTATCCTGCTGTAAAGGACAAGTGCGCAAAGCTTGCCGAGCTTTAATTTATCGAACTTTCCCCAAAACATCAAGAATATTTCCCTTTGAAATGTTATTATTATGATAGTGAAAGAATTTCACACAGATAACGTTATCGAGGAAAACCTATGAATAATTTTGAAATATTATCTGCGGTACTTGAATTTATCGAGGAAAATCTAACGGGAGATATTACGGCGGAGCTTTGCGCCAAGCGGTGCGGCTATTCGCTGTCGAATGTTCAGAAAATGTTCCGCCACACCTTTAACATAGGTGTGAGCGACTATATTTCAAGGCGAAGGCTGACCGCTGCGGCAAAGGATCTGCTTGGCTGCGACAGTTCGATACTTGAAATTGCCCTTAAATACGGCTATAATTCTCACGAGGTATTTACCCGTGCGTTTGTACGGCTGTGGGGCGTAACACCTTCCGAATTCCGCAAAAAGCGGAGATTTTCCGATATTTTCCCGAAGCTTGACGAGTATGTGCAGGTATGCGATGAAAAGGGGAATATTGTTATGACAAGCAAGAAAAAGTTTGATATTTCGCATCTTTATGATTTTATAACGGAACACGGCGGAAAATATGCTGTTTGCTTCGATATGGTGCATCTTATGTACATCAACGATGTTTACGGCAGAGCCGCAGGTGATATCGCTATTGCGGAGTGCCTTCGCAGAATTGACGAAAATGCGGAGGAGGATATGCTCCCGATAAGAATAGGCGGCGATGAGTTTGTGCTGATAACGGACTATTCCGATATCAAGGACGCACAGAAAGCCGCAGAGAAAATTTTATGCTTAAACGGTGGTACGGTCAGCTCGGGCGGCAGCGAATTCGAGGTTTCGATGAGAGCAGGCTATGTTCGTATTCCCGAGGGGAATTTACGGTATAACACGCTCTTTGACAGCTTTGTTATCGCAGGCAGGGACGAAAGCTGACGGTGCTTCCTTAAAAGAAAGGAAAATATATTATGAAGCTTTTTATCGATACCGCTAATGTAAACGACATCAGATGGGCAAACGACCTCGGAGTTATCTGCGGCGTTACCACAAACCCCTCACTCATCGCAAAAGAGGGCAGAGTTTTTGAGGAAGTAGTTAAGGAGATCACAACGATCGTTGACGGACCTATTTCCGCAGAGGTTATCTCTCTCGAAGCTGACAAGATGGTTGAAGAGGCTCTTCCGCTTGCTGCAATCCACAAGAACATCGTTATCAAGCTCCCTATGTGTGAAGAGGGTCTTAAGGCTTGTAAGATCCTTACTTCAAAAGGCATCAAGACAAACGTAACTCTCGTCTTCTCCGCAGCACAGGCTATGCTCGCAGCAAATGCAGGCGCTACATACGTTTCTCCGTTCCTTGGCAGACTTGACGATATCGGTATGGAAGGAATGAACCTTATCGAGGAGATCGTTGAGATCTTCCAGGCTCAGGGCATAAAGACCGAGATCATCGCTGCTTCTATCAGAAATCCTATCCACGTTACGACTTGCGCAAGACTTGGCTGCGACATCGCAACAGTTCCTGCAAACGTAATCAGACAGATGGTTAAGCATCCGCTCACCGACAACGGAATTGAAAGATTCCTCAAGGACTGGGAAGGCGCAAAGAAGGCGTAAGCTTTCTTTAATGCGTAATTCGTAATGCGTAATTATTGTAGAGCAAACATTTGTCGTTAAAACCGCGAAGCGGAGCAAAAGTTTCGTAATTCTGCTTGTTTTTCGGAGAAAAATCCGAACGACAGTGAGGACAGAATTTACCTTTATCAAAGGTGGTGGGTGTCCAGAGGGCAAAGCCCTTGGTCGCCGTCCGCAGACGGCGAAATACCCTAAACTAAAGTGCAACGCATTTAGCATTAAGCCGAAAGACTAACAAATTAAAAAGCGCAATTCAATCAAAAGGTAAAACGGAAAATGAACATAAAAACTCGTTGAACCTAAAATTGAATTGCGCTTAATTCTTTTTTCCTAAGATAAACTATCCTTGAAGCGTAAATGCACGAACGAAGTGAGTGCATTTACGCTTCAACGCTGTATGAACAATACAACATTGTCTGAACAACTTATGTGATACAAAGACAAAAACAATCCCCTCTGTCAAAACAGAGGGGATAATTCAAATCAGTCCAAGTTAAACTTAATTAAAGTTCAGCAAAGTACTTGATCGTTCTTACCATCTGGGATGTGTAAGAGTTCTCGTTGTCGTACCAGGAAACAACCTGTACTTCGTAAAGGTCGTCAGCGATCTTTGCAACCATTGTCTGTGTTGCGTCAAAGAGGGAGCCGTATCTCATACCGATAACGTCGGAAGAAACGATCTGATCCTCGTTGTAGCCGAAGGACTCGGAAGCAGCAGCCTTCATAGCAGCGTTGATGCCTTCCTTAGTAACGTCAGCACCCTTAACAACAGCTGTAAGGATTGTTGTGGAACCTGTTGTAACAGGAACACGCTGAGCGGAACCGATGAGCTTGCCGTTGAGCTCAGGAATTACAAGACCGATTGCCTTTGCAGCACCTGTGGAGTTAGGAACGATGTTAGCAGCACCAGCTCTTGCTCTTCTGAGGTCGCCCTTTCTGTGAGGACCGTCGAGGATCATCTGGTCGCCTGTGTAAGCGTGGATTGTGCTCATGATACCGGACTGGATAGGAGCATAATCGTTAAGAGCCTTAGCCATAGGAGCGAGGCAGTTTGTTGTGCAGGATGCAGCAGAGATGATCTTGTCATCAGCTGTAAGAGTCTTTTCATTTACAGAGTAAACGATTGTCTTGAGGTCGTTGCCTGCAGGAGCAGAAATAACAACCTTCTTAGCACCGGCATCGATGTGAGCCTGAGCCTTGTCCTTAGAGCAGTAGAAACCTGTGCACTCGAGAACAACGTCAACGCCGATCTCACCCCAAGGGAGTTCGTTAGCCTTAGCCATAGCGTAGATCTTAAGTGTCTTGCCGTCTACTGTGATTGTACCAGCTTCGTCATCAGCGGAAACAGTGTGTGTGTTTTCACCGATCTTGCCGCAGTAACCGCCCTGAGCAGTATCATACTTGAGGAGCTGAGCGAGCATTGAAGGCTTTGTGAGGTCGTTGATAGCAACTACATCATAACCTTCTGCACCGAACATCTGTCTGAAAGCAAGACGACCGATACGACCGAAACCATTGATTGCAACTTTAACTGACATGATAAATTTTCCTCCTAAAAAGAAATTTAATTAAACAGCAGGGGAAATACTCGTCATAAAGTATCTTCCAAGCCTTATATATCTATTTTACCTTATTTTTTTGATTTTGGCAATACCTTTTGACAAAAAAATAACATTTTTCATAAAGTTTTTTTGAAGATTCGCAAAAACGTCGCTATTTGGTTGAGATTGACTGAAAGATTGGCAGCAATGTGTCTATTTTGTGCAAATAAGACGAAAATATAATTAAATTTTCAAAAAAAGTCGCAGAAGCAATAAATTTGTGATATAATAAAAATGTTGATCAAATTTGGAGGACTTCTTGAATATGGATAGTTCAGTTCTATTGACCCTGCGTGAGTTTTATGAATGGTCGGGATTGCCTGCGGCGATAGTATCTGACGGCTGCCGTTTTGAAAACAGCGCTTTTGCAAGTTTTTTCGGCAGCTCGGTACAAAAAGACGAGTTTGTTGAAAAGGTCCTGGCAAAGAATTCAAGCGGATATGAAATAATAGATGATAAGATCGTCAGCGTCAACGTGATAAGCTATGACGGAGTGTCCGTGATCGAGATCTTTGATAAGAGCCCGATCGAGGCTGTTATGCGCAGTCCCGGAGTGAACAGATATCTTATCTGCTTTTTCTCACGGCTTCGCACCTGCGTTCACAGTATTTCGATAATTTCGGATAATCTTGAAAAAAGGCTTGCCGAATATGCGGAAAAGTATGAGGATATCGAGCAGACGTTCAGCAGCATAAACAGCAGTTTGAGGGATATCATATCATTTATACTTGACCCTGAGCAGATGATATATCTTATGGATGACAACTGTGCTGAGAGTGTTGTATGCGTCAGCGATGCAGCCGCCGTACTTGCAAAGCAGTTTGCGGAATATCAGAAAGATATCGAGGTTCGGACAGATATATGTGAGAATGCAATGGCAAAGCTCAATAAATCGTCTTTCTGCGTTCTTGTTTCCGATATTGCGGAAAGACTTTGTTCGGGAGAATATAAGCCGGGAGTTATGGAGTTTTCCGTTAAAGATGAAGATGACGGCGTAAAAGTGCGGATATCCGCTGATTTTACATCAAAAACGCTTTCGGAATGTGATGCGGCAGGAGAAAAAAGCTTTTCAAAAGGATTTTTCTTTGAGTATGTTTCCGATCTGTTCTGCCAAAGATTCGGTGCGGTGATAGAAAATGCGGATGATAAGACATATCAGATAAGCTTCCCGAAAGTCAGCGAAGATGAATGCAGAGTATCTTCAATGCAGAAATTTGATACAGGAATAGAGCGTTTTTCACCTATGGAAGTGCGTTTTGACAAAAGAACGGTATTTATACCTGCTTGTTCATAAATCTATACATAACACAAGAATAAAGGAGAAATTATGAAAACTAACAGAACAATGAAAATTATCGCAGCGCTTGCTGCATTGTGTATGACAGCAGCTTTATTCGGCGGCTGTTCCAAAAACACCGCAGCTGATGATACTGCTGTTTCGGAAAGTGTGTCTGAGAGTGAAGAAGAGGTGACTGTGGCAACACAGCGTCCTGTTGCTGAGGGCGATATCTATGCGATCAACAAGTTCAAGGTAAAGGATCTTCCCGATAACTACGTTATGGCGCAGAAATCGCAGGAGGATTTTGACCAGCATTTCCGCTATATAATTGACGAAGGAAGAGCTAATATGGCAGTATATGCTGCTAACTACGCCGAGGATTACGGCAATCTCGAGGATTTCGCAGGACGAGTACGTTTTGGAATGACCTTCAATAATGTTATGTACAAATGCGATACCGAATTCGGAGAATCCCAAAAGATTCAGATCGCAGGCTTTGAGGGTGAATGCTGCGATTACACAATTACACAGAATATATTTGAAACCGATGAAAATGGCGAAACATATAAAGACGAGAAAGGTAACGACATCAGAACTCCTGTTGCATGGTACAAGGGCAGACTGTACTTCTTCTTTTCCGACAAGGACGCTTTCTATTTCTCGATTGAATCGACTGATGATTACTGGGAAACTGCCGCTGCGTTTTTTGATGAGCATATACTTCAAAATATATATATAGATGAAAATGCTGAGAACGATCCCGAACCGGAAACCTCTGAGGAAGAAACATCCGCTGCCGAATAAACCGGGGAAAAATCGTGAAAAATAACTGTTGCATTTGCAATAAAAATATGGTATAATCATATTATATTTAATAAAGGCATAACGGTCAGAGTAGCTTTTGCTCGGGATTCAGAGAACGTCGGGGCGGTGGAACGGCGGCGAAGGGCTTTGGTGAAGTGCGGCCGCCGGCTTGGACGGGGAACATTATTATCCGCTTTATCGGCGCATAATAAAAAAGTATCCGCCTGCGTATGATCTGCGTTAAAGATAAAAAGACAGCTTTATTTTTGGCTAATTGAAGTGGAACCGTGGCTAAAGCCGCCTTCAGGAACGAAAAATTCGCTCTTGAAGGCGTTTTATTTTTACAGAAGGCAATGTTACTTTAATGTCTGCATTTTATAAAGATTTTTATATATTACATATAGGATTAATCGACAAATCGAAAGTTGTCTTTTGAATGTGGAATGTGAAAAGTTGAAAGTGGAATTATGTGCTTCCTGCGGAAGCAAGTATAAATATTAGTCGGCGCGATCCGACACCATAAATTCCACTTTCCACTTTCCTAATTCCACTTTGATACAAATTCCAATTTAACAGGCAGATTCAAGTTACGGTCTGCTCTGTATTTGAGAGGTTTAAACAGACGTAAAATGCAAAAATATTTTTTTGATACTTGTAAAGGAGCTGTATTGTGTTTAGTTTTGAAGAGTTAAAGGCACAGTTTAAAGAAGAGATCGAATCCGTAAAGCGGCGTGACCCTGCCGCAAGAAGTACGCTTGAAATAGTTCTGACCTATTCGGGACTTCACGCTGTTCTTGCATACAGAGTTGCGCATAAGCTGTATGAAAAGAAGTTTTTCCTTGCGGCAAGGATAATTTCCCAGACAGCAAGGCTTTTCACGGGGATAGAAATTCACCCCGGCGCTAAGATAGGCAAGGGCTTTTTCATCGACCACGGTTCGGGCGTTGTTATCGGCGAAACGACCGAGATCGGAGATAACTGTCTTGTTTATCAGGGAGTAACTCTCGGCGGTACGGGAAAGGATAAGGGAAAGCGTCACCCAACGCTTGGAAATAACGTTATGGTCGGCGCAGGTGCAAGAGTGCTGGGACCTTTCAAAGTTGGGGATAACGTTAAGATAGCTGCAAATGCGGTCGTTCTGGAGGCTGTTCCGCCGAACTGTACGGCTGTCGGCGTTCCTGCGAGGATAGTCCGCAGAAACGGCGAAAGGGTTCAGAGCTGCGATCTTGATCAGGTGCATATCCCCGATCCTGTTTCGCTTGAACTCTGCAAGCAGCTTGCAAGGATAGAAAGCCTTGAAAAAAAGGTCAACAAGCTTGAGATAAACGAGCTTGGAAAGAAGTATAATACACAGAAGGGAAATAGAGAAGATGAAAATATATAACTCACTTACAAGAACAAAGGACGAATTTATCCCGAGAGAGTCAGGCAAGGTTTCGATGTACACCTGCGGCCCAACGGTTTACCACTATGCACATATCGGAAACCTGAGAAGCTACATTATGGAGGATGTACTCGAAAAATATCTGCGCTTTACGGGACTTGATGTAACAAGAGTAATGAACATCACCGACGTTGGACATCTTACAAGCGATGGCGATACGGGTGATGACAAGATGCTCAAAGGTGCAAAGCGTGAGCATAAGACCGTTATGGAGATAGCAAAATTTTACACGGACGCATTCTTTTCCGACTGCGCAAAGCTCAACATCAAAACTCCCGACGTTGTTCAGCCTGCGACCGGCTGCATTGACGAGTTTATCAAGGTCATAACTTCGCTCATTGAAAAAGGCTATGCTTATGAAGCCGGCGGAAATATCTATTTCGACACATCAAAGCTTGGTCAGTATTATGTTTTCAACGATTTCAAGGAGGAAGATCTTGCTGTCGGCGTTAGAGAGGGCGTTGAGGAGGATTCCAACAAGCGCAACAAGGCTGACTTCGTGCTTTGGTTCACAAAGTCCAAGTTTGACGATCAGGAGCTTAAATGGGATAGCCCTTGGGGCGTTGGTTACCCCGGCTGGCACATCGAATGTTCCTGCATAAGCATGAAGTATCTCGGTGAATACCTTGATATCCACTGCGGCGGCATAGACAACGCATTTCCTCACCACACGAACGAGATCGCACAGAGCGAATCCTATATCGGACACAAGTGGTGCAACTACTGGTTCCACGTTCATCATCTTAACACGAACAGCGGCAAGATGTCAAAGTCCTCGGGCGAGTTTCTCACGGTTTCGCTGCTTGAACAAAAGGGTTACGATCCGCTTGTTTACCGTTTCTTCTGCCTGCTTTCGCATTACAGAAAGTCGCTCGTTTTCTCGTATGAGAACCTTGACAATGCGGCTGTTTCCTATAACAAGATGATTGCAAAAATTGCGGCACTTCTCGGCGAAAACAGCGGTGAGATAGACAAGGAAGCTTATGACAGGCTTATGAAGAACTTTACCGATGCGCTTGACAACGACCTTAACACGGCGCTTGCGGTAACTGCGGTTTATGACGTTCTGCGTGACGGAACAAATGCCGCAACAAAGCTTGCTTTGCTCCGTGAATTTGACAAGGTGCTTTCTATCGGACTTATTTCGAATGCAGAAAAGCTTAAAAACGCTTCGGCAAATGCGGAGGAAGAACTTCCCGAAGAGGTAAAGAAGCTTGCCGAGGAGAGAAAGGCAGCACGAAAGGAAAAGAATTTTGCGCTTGCAGATGAACTCCGTGACAAGATAACTGCGCTCGGATATATCGTTGAGGAAACTCGTCAGGGAACGAAGAT
>JBJEQL010000240.1:0-2558 GCA_051881735.1 Oscillospiraceae bacterium | reverse complement strand
TCTTATCTCCGTTTTTACGCACAACATCCATCATATTTATGGCACATACAACGGGAATACCAAGCTCAACAAGCTGTGTGGTAAGGTAAAGGTTTCTTTCAAGGTTTGTTCCGTCTATGATATTCAGTATCGCATCAGGACGTTCGCCGATAAGATAATTTCTTGCAACAACTTCTTCAAGTGTGTAGGGCGAAAGGGAGTAAATACCCGGAAGGTCGGTTATGATAACGTCCTTATGTCCTTTCAGCTTTCCCTCTTTTTTCTCAACAGTAACGCCGGGCCAGTTTCCAACAAATTGGTTTGAACCCGTGAGAGCGTTAAAAAGCGTGGTTTTGCCTGCGTTCGGATTTCCCGCAAGAGCTATTTTGATTTCCATATCTAATGATCCTTTCTTTAAGTTAGTTTGATCTAACTTTATTAGCCAATGCTAACTGATATGTAAAAATTTTTAGCCGACTTCAATCATTTCGGCGTCGGCTTTTCTGAGTGAAAGCTCATAGCCTCTCACGGTAACTTCAATAGGATCTCCAAGAGGTGCGACCTTGCGGACAAAAATCTCCGTTCCCTTTGTAATACCCATATCCATAATTCTGCGCTTGACTGCGCCCTCTCCGCTCAGCTTTTTCACCGTAACGGTTGAACCGATCTTTGCTTCTTTAAGTGTTGTCATTTTTATCCCTCCCAATTATTATATTCATCACGCAAAAATGAATAATAAAGCCTTATAGTTTGGAGTGTGGAGAACAGAGTTTGAAGTTGTGTATCATCTTAATTCCACACTCCACTCTCCTCACTCCAAACTTGTTCAGACCATAATTTTACATGCCATTTCCTTAGAAACAGCAACTCTTGAATCTTTAACGTTCACGATAACATTTCCGCCTATTTCGCTGACGATAGTTACCGTTCCGCCTACCACAAAGCCCAAATTTTCAAGGAATTTCCTTGTGTCGGGATTTCCCCCGACCTTCTTGATGATGTTTTCCTCACCTGTATTTGCAAGTGTAAGCGGCATCATAAATTCACTCCTTTATATTGTTAGTCTGAGCTAACTTATATACATCAATCATGGTTAGCTTTAACTAACCATGATTATATTAACTCATATTTTAACTCTTGTCAAGGGATTTTGCGGCGTTTTTGAGCGATTTGTATAACTGCACAGATTTTACAGTTAGCTTTAGGTAACTATATATTAAAAATACACCATTAATTCGCAAGAATTCTTCCAAGTTCTCTGCATTTTTCCAAATCATCGTCCGAAGGTGTTTCATTTGCTATAACTCCTTCGCCGTTCACAAGAACTGCACCTGCAGTTTTAACTCTGTCCTCCCAGTTTCTCATCCACTCTCCGTCACCCCAGCCATAGGAGCCGAAAAGAGCGACTTTTTTGCCGCTTAACTTGCTTTCAACAGAAGAGAAAAACGGCTCAAACTCACTATCCTCCAGTTCTTCCGCACCCATTGCCGGGCAGCCGAAGGCAATTGCTTCGTAATCGTCAATACCGCCGGAAAATTCGGAAACGCTGAAAAGCTCCGCTCCTGCGCCTTCTGCAACCGACTTTGCCATAGTCTCGGTATTTCCCGTACCGCTCCAATAAATAACTGCTGTTTTCATAAAAATCCTCCTTAATTGTTTAAGATATTTTAAGAGCCTGATAAATATCTGCACCCTCGTTTAATTTATTACACAGAAAAATTCTGCACTTATCGTAATTTGCAAAAATGCGTTTAGCATTTTCCACGCTGCCGTAGACCTTCCATGCACCGCACAGCTTGAAGTTTTCGCCCTTGTTTTCAATAAAACCCACCACATCCTCCACGGGATAACCTAGAAAAACACCTATTTCATGAGGGAAGATTTCGCTCTCCCGAATACGCTTTGATAAGCGGTCAAGACATTCATCAAGGGAATAATTTTCGGGATATCCATACTCCGCAAGAACGCTTCGGACAGCATTATCCGCAAGGCGTTTATTCAGCAGTTTTTCGCTGTAAACAAACATTAATGCACGATTTTTGCAGCTGCATAATATCCTGCTTTTCAGTCCCTTTGCGGCGGCTCTGAGATTGAAATACTGCGTGTGAAAATCAAGATCAAACTCTGTCGATGAAAGAGAAACCAGGCTTGCACATTTAATCCCAAGCAATGTTGGTGCTGTATGAAATGCAAGCTTCTGCCCAAAATTATTATGCTCAGTTTTTGACAAATAATCACCTCTTTATGGGTTAGCTTTAGCTAACCAACTTGCAAAAAAATATATTATACACAGTATTGCTCCAGAACTTTTTTCAGCGCATTCACGCTGGCATTATGCACTCTTGCTACGGGAATATCGTGTTTTTTCGACTTCTGATTTACGCTTTTCACCATTTTGTGAGAACAGGTATTTGTGAATACCACCATAAGGTCGGGCACTCCCAGCTTATTCTCAAAATCCGCAGACATTTGAGTGAACACCTTTGCCTTGCAGTTATATTCCTCGCAAATGTCCTTGTATCTCGTTGCCATACGGTCGTTTCCGCCTATTACTACTACGCTCATTTTTTCACCTTCTT
>JBJEQL010000239.1:0-10325 GCA_051881735.1 Oscillospiraceae bacterium | reverse complement strand
TTAAGTGCGGAAGGGAGGTGAAAGAAAAATGAACCGAAAAAACTATCCCGTATTCAAGGGGGCGGAGGATATTAAAGCTAAGATAGAACGGTATTTTCGTTCCTGCGAGGCGGTGCAGGCGCTTGATGATGAGTGTGCGCCCGTATTCGACAAGAACGGCGCGCCTGTGTATGCTGTGCAGGAGGTACCGCTGACCGTTTCGGGGCTTGCGATCGCGCTCGGGTTCGGTTCGAGGGAGGAACTGCTGTCCTACCGTGGAAAACCTTATGCCGAGGCGGCTATCCGTTCGGCGCTGCTGCGGATAGAAAACTATGCGGAGGAGCGGTTATTCGACAAGGGGCAGTCATCGGGGGCGAAATATTTCCTCGAGGGGAATTTCAAGTCGTGGGGTGAGGATAACGCTTCGGAGGGGGAAACTATACGCCGATTGGACGAGGTTCTTGACACGCTCGACAGGTCGATGAAGGGAGGTTAGCGTTATTTTTACGGAGAAGCAGCGTTATGTATGGCGGCACACGGTCGGAGAATATCACCGCTGGAACATTTCCTACGGGGCGACGCGTTCGGGAAAGACATATCTTGATTACTATCGCATACCGTACCGAATACGCCATGCGCCCGAGGGGCTTATCCTTCTGATAGGGAATACGCAGGGAACGCTTGAACGAAACATAATCGAGCCGATGCGGAATATTTGGGGCAGCGGACTTGTGGGAAATCTGTCGGCATCGGGTAAGATAACTTTGTTCGGTCGTGAATGCTATGCTATCGGTGCTGACAAGGCTGCGCAGGTGACAAAGCTTCAGGGTTCGGGTGCGGCTTACTGCTACGGTGACGAGATAACGACATGGGCGGAGCCTGTTTTTCAGATGCTCAAATCCCGACTGGACAAGCCGAACGCCTGCTTTGACGGAACGTGCAATCCCGACTCGCCTTCGCATTGGTTCCACAAGTTTCTGGAGAGTGACGCTGATATTTTCAGTATGCGCTTCACGATCGATGACAACGCTTTTCTCACGAAGGAGTTTGTTGACAACCTTAAGCTTGAATATTCGGGGACGGTCTACTATGACAGATTTATTCTCGGCTTATGGAGAGCATCGCAGGGGGTGATATATCGGATGTTTGCGGATGATCCCGAGCGGTACGTTATTGACAAGCCGCCGCAGGATATCATGTACTGCACGGCAGGGTTGGATTTCGGCGGAAACGGTTCGGCTCATGCGCTCAATCTCACGGGAATAACAAAGAACTTGGGCAGGATAGTCACGCTTGACGAATGGTATTCAAAGGGGGAGCTTACGCCATGCGAACTGGAGAAGTGCGTTTGTGATTTCCTTGAAAAGGCGACCCAAAAGTATCGTGTGACAGAGCTTTTCTGCGACAGCGCAGAGCAGGTGCTTATCAGGGGGATAAAAAGGGAGTGCGAACGCCGTCGTTTGCCTATTGCGGTGAGAAATGCGAAAAAGGGCAGGATAACCGACCGAATACGCTTTTACTGCGGACTTATGGGGACGGACAGATATGCTGTTATGCGTTCCTGCGTTCACACGATAGCGGCATTTTCCGAGGCGGTATGGGCGGAGGATGGAAGCGGTATCCGTCTTGACAACGGCAGCGTGAACATTGACAGTCTTGACGCCCAGGAATACTCAACGGAAACGCTGATGAAAAGCATAATTGACAATGGAGGGATCTAATGGGAGAAATTGAGGAAGTAAAAAAGGTTTTCGGCGGCAGCAAAGGTGCAGAGCTTAGGCAGTATTACGTTTCGGCTGACGGCTGGCGCAGGATATACGGAGGCGACCCCGAATGGAAAACGGTAAAAAAGTCGGGCTTATACCGAAGCGGCGCAAGGCGAATGAATATGCTCGGGACGGCTAAAGTTTTATGCGACCGTTTTGCCGCAGGGGTAATGGCGGAAAAGCCTAAGCTTGTATATTCCGACAAGGCGGTCGGGGAATATGTTCAGAGAGTGCTTGAAGAGAGCGGATTTTTTGAACATTTGACCGAACGTTTGCCGTATGCATTTGCGACAGGCGGCTGTGTGTTCCGACCGTACATAAACAAGGGAAGAATAGGTATCGACTGCGTTCCCTGCGGAAATTTCATACCGATTGAATGGGACGAAAACGGTGTTTCTTCGGCTTGTTTCAGAAGTGTTGCGGTAAAAAACGGCTTGCGCTACACTCTGCTTGAACGGCGAGGTATTGAGGGTGGAAATGCGGTTTCGGAACATCGTTTATTCTGTTCAAAGGACGGTTCGGCGGCTTCGGAGTGCAAGCTTTCGGAAGGGTTTCCCGAACTTGCGCCTAAGGTGGTATATGACGGAACGACAGAGAATTTATTTTCGGTTTTCAGGGTTTTCGGGGCGAACAATCTTTATCCGAATCTGCCGCTGGGCATATCGGTTTTCGCAAACGCTGCGGATACTCTTCGTGCGCTTGATGTTGCATTCGACAGCTTTGCAAGGGAATTCATTCTCGGCAAGAAGCGCATTATTGTTCCGTCATCCTGTGTTCAGACGGTGGTGGACATTGCGACAGGCGAACAGCGGCAATATTTTGACGCTGATGATGAAGCTTATGTTGCGCTGAAATGTGATGAGGAGAGTGAGCTGAAAATCACCGACAACACGGTTGAACTTCGTGTTGATGAGCATATAAAGGCGATAAATGCGCTGTTAAACATACTGTGTTTTCAGACGGGACTTTCTTCGGGGACATTCTCGTTCGATGTGAACGAGGGGGTAAAGACCGCAACGGAGATAATCTCCCGTGACAGCAGGACAGCCGTAACGATAAAGGCGCAGCAGAATGCGCTTGGTGAAGCAATTGCAAGGCTTGTGCGTGAAATTGCAGCGCTCGGAGTTTATCTCGGTGACATTGAAGCTTCGGATATTTCGGCGGATGTTTTATGGCAGGACGGTATCATCACCGATGAAAACACGCTCATCGAAAACAGCGTTAAGCTTGTACAGAATGGACTTAAATCGAGGGTAACTGCGATAATGGAATTATCACGGTGCAGTTATGAAGAGGCATTGGAAGAATATGAGAGGATCAAGCGTGAAGAAAGGGGAGAATGAAAATGGAGGAAATCAAACTTGAAGAAGTAATGGAAGAAACAGCAGACGAGGAAGCTGTTTCCGAAGAAGCGGCAGAGCCTACCGAGCGTGAAAAGCTGCTTGAGGACAAGCTTTTCTGTATTCAGAGCGGCGTTCCCGAGGAAAATTGCGATGTTGTCATTGCAGCGGCTGCGGCGATGGGAAATCCCGACAGAAAGGCAGCTATAACCGAGGTGTTGGAGCGTTATCCGTTCTTTAAGCCGACACGTTCGGACAGGGCGGAGGTCACAACGGGAGTACACATTGAGGGAATCGAAAGTGCGCCTGTTTCGGGAGTGGAAGAAGCGTTTTTTGCGGCAAATCCCGACTGCCGCTGATGAGAAATCAAAAACAAATATAAATCAAATGATTATTTATTATGGAGGAAAAAATTATGGCAGAACTTACAACAAATTTTGGAACAAATTTTGTTTCTAATCGTTATTCACAGCTCGTTGACGCAAAGCTCAGAGCTACACTTGTTACACAGGACAACTATATTTTCAGCACCGTTCACGAGGGCAACGGTGTAGGCGGTGCGGTCATCATTCCCGTGCGTGACACGGAAGTTGAGGTCAAGGCTTACGATAAGGCGAACGGTGCTTCGCTTTCATCCGGTGCGACTTCCTATCATACGCTTATTATGGAGAATGATGAGGCTGTGAACGAGCTTATTGACGGTTACGATGCGGCATCTCTTCCCGATGATGTTGTTGCGGAGCGTCTTGCTTCGGCAGGTTACACGCTCGGTCTTTCCATGGACAAGAAGTCTATTGCGGCACTTGAAGAAACTGAGGGTGTGAAGATTTGTGACAAAAAGGACGCTTGCACGGCTTCGGACGCTTACGGTGCTGTTGCAAAGGCGAGAACCTATCTTTCAAGAAAGGGTGTTCCTGCTTCAAATCGCTGGCTTATTGCTTCGCCCGAATTCATGGAAGTCATCATGCAGGATGACAAGTTCATCAGGGGCGGAAACATTTCGCAGGAGCTTGTCAAGGCTGGCTGCGTTGGCAGAATTGCAGGCTTCAATGTGTTTGAGTCTAACAATCTTATGTTTGAAAACACGGACGCTGTTTCGGGCAAGAAGGTTACGACTGAATTTATCTGCGGTCATCCGAACTGGTGCCACCGTGTATGTGAATGGGCTGTGCCTGTTGCGGTAAATCCAATTGCGGACGGCGTTCACATCGGTGCGGCTGCGGTTCAGGGCAGAAAGGTTTATGCTGTTCACATTTCAAAGCCTGAAACGGTATATGTGAAGAGAACAGAAGCTTAAACGGTAACGTAAATCTTGCAGGAAAGGAGGTGAGTCCTACGGCTTACGCTGACATTGAAAAATATATGGAACGGCAGACGGAGATAGGTGCAGATGAGGCGAAAAAGCTGCTTGAAAAGGCGGAGGAAGCGGTCGAGATTATGACGGGATTTGCGGTTTCAAGGCGTGGGTTTGAGAATTTAAGCGTTGGTGAAAAGGCTTTCATTGAAAAGGCGGTTTATGCGCAGGCTGATTATATGCTTGAAAACGGCGGTGATATTGAGAATAGCGGCGGTGAACCTGTTTCGGTAACGATAGGCAGCTTTTCATACAGCTACGGTTCGTCCGCTGCAGCGAACAATTCGGCTTCAACCGGCAGATTTTCAAGCACGGCGCTCGGGTATCTTGAAGCGGCAGGACTTTTATCAAGGAGAATTGGGGTGATATAAAATGAGATGCATACCGAAATATCTGCTTATACACAGGGCGAAGCTTTATGAAGCGGACAGCGGCGTTTTTTTCGGAGCGGATCATGATGAGCCGACAGAGTTAAGCTTTATTCGCATTGACTATTCGGGGAAGATCAATCGTGACGGTGTAAAGGGGTTCAACGACAAGGCTTCAGGCGAGGCTTTGATGATATACGACTGCAGAAACAGTCTTCCTGCGGCAGTGGAATTCCGTATCGGTCAGAGGATCGTCTTTTCGGGAAGGAATTTTTCCGTAAGCGGTGTAAAAGTTTTATACGGCAGAAGTGCGCCGCATCACATTGAGGTTTCGCTGGAGGAGATAGGCGTATGATGGGCATTGTGGAAAACATCATCGGCGGCATAAGCCGAAAATGCGGCACAGAGCCTTCGGTAAGGCTTGCGGCGAACGGCGGCACGGCTTTCTATCCGATCGTGGACACGCTTAAAACGGCTTTTCTCGATGGCGGTGAGCTGCGTGAGATGAAGATCAAGGTCAAGTTCAAGGGTGAAGTTCCGTCCGAGATTTTTGCGGCGGCGGAGAGTTTTGGTTCGCAAATAGACGGTGGCAGCTTTGATATTGAGGGGGAGAATTTTCAAATCATTCGTATCGGGGTATTGGAAAGGCCTGCAATGGAGAGCTGCTCGGAGAACGGAATGAACATTGTTTCATTAGTTATTGCGGCGGAATACATACTTGAAAAGGGGGGAACGTAAAATGAAGATCGTATATACGGCGGCTTCGGGGGAGAGCATTGATTTTTCCGAGGGACTTATCCGTGCTGTTTCAATAGGCGGAATTTGCCCCGAGAGGAGCGTCAGCGTTGAAGAAAACGGTGTAATGGGCGGAACGGTCACTTCGGAGCGCAGCGGCGTGCGCCGAATAAAGCTGAAAGCGGCTGTTTGCGGTGATTTCGGGCGTTCCCAAGAGAAGATAGCAAGTGTAATGGGGCTTTCGGGGATAGGACAGCTTGAAATTCAAAGTATGGACGGAAGCAAGGGCATCGGCTGTTATTCGGAGAGCGTTTCGGCAGATATTGAGGGTGGAACGAATTATGCGGAGATAGTTTTCTTATGCCCTAATCCGTTTTTTGAGAATACGAGCGGAGCAGATGTTTATGTTCAGATCAGCGGTTCTTCGGGAAAGTGGGAGTTTGACGACTGGGAACTTAGTGAAGAGAATGAAATGGAGCTTTCGGAGATACTTTCGGGAAACTCTGCGTTCGTTCCGAACAACGGCGGCTTTGAAGCAGGTTGTGTTATCACGGCTGAGGTCATAAGCGATGTTTCGGAGATCCGTGCGGTCAACGCACAGACAAAGGAGTTTGTCGGTGTTCGCGGCAGCTTCTCTGCAGGAGATATTGTAATATTCCGCTGCATTGACGGTGAAAAGGGGATTTTTCTTTCAAGCAAGAGCGACAATTCAAAGCTTGAAGATATCACTCACAGCATTATATGGGGTTCGGAATTCTTCAAAATTGCGCCGGGCGGAGCGAGAGTTTACATCAAGACCGACACGGGCGGTATGAAGATAACGGCACATATCGGTTTAAAGGAATATTCGGAGGGATTCTGATGGACGTATACATTTATGAAACGTCGGAGGGGGACTATCTGAAGCTGCTTGGGCTTACCGACAGGCTAAGCAGCTATCGTGCGGAGCGTCTTATCTGCGGCGGCGACAAACTGGAGGCGGTATTCTTATCCGACGGACGTTCGGAAGTGTTGCTCAAAGCAGGCAGGATAATTGAAATACCCGATGTTTTTTCGGGGGTTATGATCGGAGTGAAGCTTCCTCGGGGCGGCGGCAGGATCGAAGTTTCGGCGGTTTCTTTTTCGGGGTTGTTATCACGGCGCATACTTGTTGATTTTGAATTTGGCGACAGTTTTATGACGATAATTGAAAAAAACTGCGGTTCGCTTGCAAGGGCAGAAAGGGTATTCCCGAACACGATCATTGACAAGTCGGAGGACTGCGCTTTCTTGCCGTCCTCGGCATATCGGAAAAAGAGTATTTCAAGGGCGGTATCGGCTGTCATTGAAAAGGGGTTCAGAGTATGCTCTGAGATCATACACGATGACGGAGGTTCTAAGATACGGATTTACGGCAGATATACTTCCGATCTGAGCGTAAGTTCGGGGGCAGCGTTCCCGGTCATTCTTTCCGAAAACTATGACACGCTCGGCGGACAGAGCTACGCTTACAGCGAAAAAGGAGCAGTCAACGGTGCCTATATTTATTCAAAAGAAAAATACAACGGCAGCGGAGAGGTCGGAATTGAAGCATGGTCAAGGTATTTCGGCGAAGCGAGCGGATATCAGCGCTGTGAGGAGTCTTACGAGATCGAACCGGTGATAAGTTACAGCGCTTCTGTCATAGATGGTGAATTGGTTTACAGCGCACAGCTTGATTATTCCGGCACAAAGGCGGTGGCAGACGATGTGTTCAATGCAAGGTATGCTCCTCCGGAAGAGGTGATCTCCGCTTATCTTGGCAACGGAATGACGGAGGCTTTTCGCTCGGGTATATTTCAGGTCGGTGACACGGTCACGCTTTATCCCGATGAGAACGGTGAAAAATCTGCCAGACGTATCACAAAGATAATGGAGTGCTGCGATAACGGTGGATTTACGATGTCGATATACCTTGGGAACATGGTAAAAAACTGAGAGATGAAAGGAGAGAAAATATGTCAAACGAATACGGATTTTTTGCGTCAAAAGATCATGACAGACGATATTCTGCGGATGATTTTTGTGCATTTTTCGGGGATTTTTTCACGGACGGTGTGTTGGGTTCTGATACGAATGCGCTTATGGTTTCGGCTGCAGGAGATATGACGGTTTCTGTTGCGGCAGGAACAGCTTACATAAAGGGACGCTGGTACCGCAAGCAGAGTTCGCAGGTCCTTACACTTGGAGATTCGGACACGGTTTATGACAGGATTGACGCAGTAGTGATACGCTGCGATTATGTAAACCGCATGGTTTATCCTTACATTATTGAAGGTGTGCCCGATGAAACGGCGGTTGAGCCTGATCCGGTGAGAAATGAAAAATGCTATGATATTGTGCTTGCTTATGTTTATGTTGCGGCAAACTGTGTTGAGGTCACGGCGGCAGACATTGCAGACAAGAGAGGTTTTGATGATGTTTGCGGATATGTAACAAGTGCAATAGACCACATTGACACTTCGGGGTTATTCAGACAATATGAAGCACAATGGGAGCTGCTCAAAGCAGGCTGTGCGCAGGATGCAGAGGCAGTTATTGCGGCTTGGGACAACTTAAACACAATGAAGTCAGTAAATGGGCTGATACCTACGAATGGGAATTTGACACTCACGCAGAGTCTTATTCCGTCTGACGGTACGGCTTATCAGATGCCGTATTATGTACAAAGCGGAACATTAAGCGTAAACTTAAGATATGGCTTACAAAATACTATAACTTTTCCGAAAAAATACAAATCTGCGCCACTAATGTTGGTATCGATATCAGAATATGGACATGATTCCTCATATCCTCATGCGTTTTGTGCTACCAAGGATATAACCGAATCAGGTGCAACGCTTGACTGCTGGGCTACAAGTAATAATGGGTCTCATTTATATAGCGATAGATACGCAATTATTAATTGGGTCGCACTTGGAGAGCCGGAAGATTAAAGAGGTGGTATTAAAATGGTAAAACAGATAACAATTGATGAAAATAATGTTGTGCAATGTTGCTCTATCGGCGGATATATTGAGGGCGGTATTGATGTTGAGGAAATACCGTCCGAGGTGATGAACTGTCCGCAGAAGTGGAAGTATGAAAACGGCATTTTTTCGGAAAATGCGGAATACAAAGAACCGGTGGTTCATGAAGAACTGACGATAGAAGATCTTGCGCTTGCGGTTGCAGAGCTTGCAGAAATGATTTGTGGGGAGTGAATGGTATGGAGAAGATATACATGAAGCTTATTATGCTCGGTAAGAAAACTCTTTCGGATATTCCCGAAAGATGGAGAGAAAATGTTGCAGCGGCTTTGGAGAAACAGAATGAAGATAGATGACGCACTTTTAACGCCTAACAAGTATAGCAGGCCGCAGATACCGCTTAAAACGGTGAAGAAGATCGTTCTTCATTATGTTGGCAATCCCGGCACATCGGCAAAGGCAAACAGGAATTATTTTGAAAATCAGAAAAGTGGTGGGCGATATGTTTCAGCACACTACATTGTCGGATTGGATGGGGAGATACTCCGATGTGTTCCCGAAAACGAGGTTGCTTACTGCTCAAATCAGGCGAACACATACAGCATAAGCATTGAATGCTGTCATCCTGACAGCAGCGGAAAATTCAATGAGCGTACAACGCAGTCGGCGGTGGAATTGTGTGCA
Source organism: Oscillospiraceae bacterium (assembly GCA_051881735.1). Lineage (GTDB taxonomy): Bacteria > Bacillota > Clostridia > Oscillospirales > Ruminococcaceae > UMGS363. Next base: position 1,112 of record JBJEQL010000239.1, on the reverse strand, counting down.
TATCTGCTTAAAAAGTACGGTTTGACGGTGTCCGATTTGATACGGCATTATGATGTGACGGGAAAACAATGTCCGTTATGGTTTGTGCCGACAAAATATCAGTCGGAAGAGGTTGCAAATGCAAGGTGGGCAGGTTTTAAGGCACTTGTTTCGGAAAAGATGAACGGCGGTTTCAGGATAAAGGTTGAGGACGAGGAGCTTAATGTTCGTGAAAGTCCCGGGACAGGCAGCAGGATCGCAGCTAAGCTTAAAAGGGGTGAAGTTTACACTATTGTGGAAGAAAAGCTTCACGGAGGTGTGCCTTGGGGGAGGCTCAAAAGCGGTATTGGCTGGATAAGTTTGCTTCCTAAATATGTTAAAAAGGAGGATTTTGATGAGTGACCTTGCGAAGGGGATAATGGCGTTTTTTTGCGCTGTATTTGGGTATTTGTTCGGAGAGTTTGACGGGATCATGACGGCGCTTATTGCGCTTATTGTGCTGGACTACATAACAGGTATAATTGCGGCTGCTGTCGAGAAAAAGTTAAGCTCTGAGATCGGTGCGAAGGGCATTGCAAAGAAGATGATAATGCTTCTGACGGTTGCTGTGGCGAACGTTGTGGACGTTAGCGTTATCGGGGAAGGGAATGTTCTTCGGAGTGTTGCGGCGATTTTTTACATTGCGAACGAGGGGATAAGCCTGCTTGAAAACGGTGCAAGGCTTGGAGTTCCGATCCCGAAGAAACTTATTGATGTTCTTGTTCAGCTTAAAGATGAGAAAAAATAAAACTCCGCGCTGTCCCGTAAAATGGGGCAGCGCGGAGTTTTATTTTGGAAAATGATTTAAGGATACGCTTATTTGCCGCAGCAATGTCAGCGTTTCCTTAATCAGAGTTTCCCTTATGTTGTGCGATCTCTTCATATTTATGTTTGGTTGCCATTCCGCCGCGGATGTGGCGCTCCTGCTTATTTATTTCCATGACTCTTTTAACTGCCGGATATAGCTGCGGTGCGGCTATCGGTAGTTTTTCGGTTATGTCTTTATGTACCGTAGATTTAGATATCCCGAACTCCTTTGCTGCGGCACGGACGGTTGCGTTATGCTCGATGATATACTCGCCGAGGATAACAGC
>JBJEQL010000238.1:0-10420 GCA_051881735.1 Oscillospiraceae bacterium | reverse complement strand
CATATCTCCGATATCAACATAATCGGAGAGCCATTTCATTGAAAGATCCATTTATTTTTCCTCCGTATATACTATAATCAGAACTGACCCAAGAATCTCATATCGTTCTCATAAAGCAATCTCATATCGCCTATCTTGTAACGTCCCATTGTGATACGTTCAAGGCCGATGCCGAACGCAAAGCCGCTGTAAACCTCGGGGTCAATGCCGCAGCCTTCAAGAACCTTCGGGTGAACCATTCCTGCGCCGAGAAGCTCAATGTAACCCTCGTTCTTGCAGAGAGGACAGCCTGCACCGTGACAGTTGAAGCACATCATATCGACCTCGGCAGACGGTTCTGTATATGGGAAGTGGTGCGGACGAAGTCTTATCTGACAATCCTCTCCGTAAATTCTCTTCATAAGCAGTTCAAGCGTACCGTTGAGGTCTGCCATTGTAATGCCCTTGTCAACAACAAGTCCCTCGATCTGGTGGAAGAGCGGTGAATGGGTTGCGTCAACCGTGTCGGAGCGATAAACTCTGCCAGGAGAGATGATTCTTATCGGCGGCTTCTTGTTTTCCATAGTTCTGATCTGAACAGAAGAAGTCTGTGTGCGGAGAACAACATTATCGTTGATATAGAATGTATCCTGCGTATCTCTTGCAGGGTGGTGCTTAGGCATATTGAGTGCCTCAAAGCAGTAGTGATCGGTTTCAACCTCTGGACCTTCTGCGATTTCAAAGCCCATTCCGAGGAAAACTTCCTTGATATCGTTGAGTGTTGCTGTAAGCGGATGAAGCTTGCCTATTGTCTGCTTTGTGCCTGGCATTGTGACGTCAAGTGTTTCAGCTTCAAGCTGCTTCTTCGCAAGCTCGGATTTGAGTGTCTGCAAACGTGCAGAGATGTTCTCCTCGATATCGGAACGAACCTTGTTCGCAAGCTGTCCGATAACAGGGCGTTCCTCTGCGGAAAGTCCGCCCATCTGCTTCAATATAGCAGTAAGCTCACCCTTTTTTCCGAGAAATTTTACTCGGAGATTTTCAAGCACATCAAGGCTTTCGCATTTATCCAGCTCCTCATGCGCAAGGTTCCTGATCTTTTCAAGCTGCTCTTTCATAATTTTCTGCCATTCCTTTCCGTGTCCTGCTTTTTTGCAGAACCTTTGAATTCTTAAATAATTACCAACTAAAAAAGCCTGCCCCAAAACGGGACAAGCCATAGCCTGCTTATAACCACCCATTTTTAAAGGAACCAACATTCCCCCTGCTTTAACGCAGCATACGTCAACAGCTACAAACGCCCAAAACGTGTTCACCATTGCCACTCACGGAGCGAAATTTCAGCTTTGCAATATTTAAGGATATCCCAGCCTTGTATCCTCTCTCTTAAAAATATTATCCGCAGAGCCTACAACTCTTTAAACGTGTTTAATTAAGTGTAAAACGACAGCAAAGCAATCTCGGCTGCCGATATTTTTAATTATATATCATTTTTTCAAAAAAAGCAAGTATTTTTACTTGAAAATAAATTTTTTTTATGCTATAATAAATAAAAGCCTTGACAGATCCGATTTTTATACTGATTTTTGACCGTTTTGTAAACAAATACGGTAAAAACGATTTATTTATCGTTCTATTTAGAGTATTTATCGGGTTATGTCATTATATTGTCACCCGGTAAAAACGTCTTTGTGTGCGGCGCAGCCGGACTCGTTGTAATCAGAAAGGAGTTCGCCCCGCTTTTTGGGCAAAATACTATGGATATTTTTGTTGAACAGCTTGTAAGAAAACCTGCAGACGGAAAATCGACCGCTCTGAAACTGCTTATTGTTTTTGGAGTTGTAGTTGTTTCACTTTTCTGCCTTTATCTCACGCTTATCGGCATCGTTATTGCGCTGCTGCTTATCTTTGCAGCGATATACGGCGGATTTTACCTCATATCCGGATTAAATTCCGAATATGAATATATCGTCACCAACGGCGAGATCGACATCGACAAGATCATTGCTCAACGCAAAAGAAAGCGCCTTATCACCGCAAAGCCTTCAAAATTTGAAGCTTTCGGAAAGCTTGCCGACGCTGCGCCGGTTTCGGGCATTACAGTAGTTGAAGCAAACGGCATCTCAAAAGAAGAAGCAGAGGATTACTATATCGACTTCACACATGATTCTTTCGGCAAAGTAAGACTTATATTCACACCTACCGAGCGCACGATCGAAGCGATCACACCGTTCCTTCCCCGACTTGTTAAAATGGAGTATGACAAAAAATACAGAAGTTGAGCTTATGTAAGGAGAGATTGATATGATCATGGAAGCTTACCATACTGATATGCCTCACATGAAACAGCTTGTAAAAAAGCCGAAATTTATTTCAAGAGTGTATTCTCCGCAGGAAATGAAATTCATAATGGGCAAAAACTTCTCTCCTAATACTATGGCTGAGATGTACTGCGCAAAAATAGCGATGAAAAAGGCTATCGGTGCCCGTTTCAGAGGATGCAGCATTCAAGAGATCTCCGTCCTCACCGATTATTCCGGAAATTATTACATAAGCCTTTCGGGCGAGGCAAAAAAGCGCCTTGTTTCCACAAAAATGAAGATCAGCGTTTCCTGTTCCCATTCAAAGGCTCTTGCAATGGCAACGGTTCTAATTGAGTTCTAAATCACACCGCACAGCCACCCTGTGCGGTATTTTTATACAGAAAGGTCGGATATAAATGTATTACGCCACCCCGAAACAGATGAAAGAAATAGAAAGTTATTCCGACAGCCACGGCATTTCCTACCGTGAGCTTATGGAGAACGCAGGCGCTGCAGCGGCCGAATTCGTATGCAAGGCCGCAAGCAGACACGACCTTTCCGGCGGCGTCCTTATCCTGTGCGGAAAGGGCAACAACGGCGGCGATGGTTTTGTTCTTGCAAGGGATCTGTACAGCGCAGGCATAAAAGCGTATGTAGTTCTGACAAGCGGAGAACCTGCAACCGAACTGGCAGGCTATGAATACTGCCTGCTTGGAGAAGACGGCATAGACGTCCTCAACCTGAACGATAATATCGACAAAGTGTTCTCACTCCTTTCGTCCTGTTCACTCATCGTTGACGCTGTTTACGGCACAGGCTTCCACGGAGAACTTCCGCCTGAGATAAAAGCCTGCTTCAGCTTTGCAAAACGCTGCCGCAAGCCGATCCTTGCACTTGACACGCCTTCGGGCGGCAACTGCCTTACAGGAGAAGCCGAGGAAGATGTCCTTTGCTGCGACTATACACTAACATTCGGCTGCATGAAAACCGGTATGCTCTGCGAACCTCTTCGTTCACGCTGCGGTGAGATAACCATTGCCGATATCGGATTCACCGAAGAATGCTTTGAAGCTGCCGCTTATGTTGCAAAAGACCTTGAAGAAAGCTATGTGAAAAACCTATTCCCTAAAAGAGCCGACAACTGCTATAAAAATCAGTTCGGACATCTTTTTAATATCGCAGGCTGCCGCAGAATGAGCGGCGCAGCGCAGATGTCCACCCTTTCAGCTTTGCGCAGCGGTGCAGGCCGTGTTACTCTCGCTTCCACAGGCGAAGTTATAGACAGGCTTGCAGCAACAATTTTCGAATCAACATTTCTCCCCCTCGAAACTGCAAAGGACGGCGCTGTTTCTGCTAAAGCAGCTGATACACTTATAAAAGAGCTTTCTGCGGCAACAGCGGTCTGCATCGGCAGCGGACTTTCAAACACATCCGATACTGTCCAAATAGTCAAGGCTGTTATTGAAAATGCAGACTGCCCGATAATTCTTGACGCTGACGGCATAAACTGTGTATGTTCCTGCATAGATATTATCAGAAACACAAAGGGCAGACTTATCCTTACTCCGCACCCGGGAGAGCTTAAACGCCTTTACGCAGCTGCTTTCGACAGCAATTTCCCCGACAGACTCACAATGGCTGTTAAAATAGCGCGGGAGTTTGACGTTATTGTTGCAGCAAAAGGTGTTCCGACCTATATCGCCGGCGATGGAAAGCTTTATATCTGTAAAGCAGGTAATCCCGGTCTTGCCAAGGGCGGCAGCGGCGATGTGCTCACAGGTATTATCGGTGCATTTGCGGCATACGGACTTGCTCCGTCCGACGCCGCAGCAGCAGGAGTTTTCGTCCACGGAAAAGCAGCCGACCTTGCTCGTGAAAAGCTATCCGAAACGGGTATGCTGCCGAGAGATGTAATAGACGAGCTTCCCTATGTGTTCAAGGCTTGGAACAGATAGGATAGCGATTTAAGAAAACGCATTAAGGATACGCTGATCAAAGCGCAGCGTTCGTTCGCCGTTTTGAAGAATGTACGAGTTTACTCCTTTGAGGACATTTTGAAAAACGGCAGAAACGTATTAATCAGCGTTTCCTTAATACCCTCTGTTTCAAAACGAACGGAGGGTATTTTTATGTTAAAGCGGTCTATACCGATATTGCTATTTGTAGTATCAATATCATTATTTACAGGATGTAAATTTATAAAAGACACAATTATCCCCAAACAACCGAAGCTTGACAGAGCATTTTCCTGCGAATTTGAACTTACAGCGTTTGAGGACGATCGTGATAACAAGATGGACGTCAAGGGAGTTTTAACACGATTCGGCACGGGTATATGGGAGATGAATATAACCGAGCCTGAAACGATGAAAGGCGTAAACCTGAAATATAACGAGGGCAAAACAACAGCGGCCCTCGGTACTCTCACGCTTGAGATAGAAAGCGAAAAGCTCAACAGCAACGCAATGTTCAAACGTATCTTTGATACATTTGACGCTTGCGCCGCAATGCACGACATAGAACTTTATGACAACGGTGAGGCAGCTGTTTACAACGGCACCGACTGCAGCATTGCTTTCGACAAGGAATCGCTTCTCCCGACCATGCTCACATTTACGGATGGCATGACGGTCAATATCTCCTCATTCTGCGACCTCACGGAAATAGCCGAGGAAACGGAACAGACAACCGAATAATACAAAAATGCACACAACACTTTTTAAGCATTGTGTGCATTTATAATTCTTAATTCTGTGAAACATAATCCAAAGGATCGAGGTAGTAACCGTTTGAACGAACCTCAAAGTGGAGATGGTTTCCTGACGCATAACCTGTTGCGCCGACATATCCGAGAAGCTGACCCTTTACAACATAGTCGCCGTAGCTGATAGCGATGCTGCTCATGTGAGCGTACATCGTAACGTTTCCGTCATCGTTTGCTACCATAACGCTGTTGCCGTAACCGTCGTACTTATTTGTAGCTCTTGTAACTGTACCGGATGCTGCAGCATAGATCGGAGTGCCGTAAGGAGCAGCAATATCAATACCCTTATGACCTCTGCCGTCGCCCATATATGCGGAGATGTAACCGCCGTCAACCGGCCAGAAGTATTCTCCGGAACCGCCGCTGCCTGTGCTTACTGCAGTAGTCGTCGGTCTTGTTCCAACACGAACTTCCTTTGTAACAGGTTCGGTAAGAACAACACGATCCAACTCGTTTCGTGAGATCACAACGCCGCTCTTATATGTAACGAGTGCGTTTACACGAGCTGTACCTTCAACACCCTTAACATCGACTTTCTCTTCGCCTTTGTAAAGGTTATCGTCTTCTGTTCTGATTATCTCATAATCTATCGGAACTTCGTAAGTTTCGTTCTTTGTAACAAGCGTCTGGAGATACGGTACCTCAGCAGAAAGCGTGATAACCGCACCCACCGGACAATATGATGTAAGATCATCTATCGGATCGCCCTCGTAAACAACGGGACAAGCCAGAAGCTCATCAAGTGAAAGTCCGTTGTGCGTTGCGATATTCCAAGGATTATCGCCGCTTGCAACCTCGTAATAAACAGGCTCTGCAACGATAGAACTGAGCTTGTCGATAACTTCCTGCTGAGAAATTATCTCAGTAGGATAAACGAACTGCTCGTATGTGTATTCGATACCCTTGTCAAATCCGACTGAAACAACATCGGGATCGGACATATACGGTTCTTTGATAGCATTGATGTAAGCATCGATCTCATCGATAGCCTCAACAGCGGCATAAAAACTGCCGTTTATCATTACAGTATAAGCTCTTACCTTTCCTTCAAGTTCATCGGAGGAAAGTGCGGAAGCAGCCTCTTCAGCTTCTTCTTCAAGTGAACGCTGCTCGACCTGCTGAACTTCTGCGCTGTTTTCATCGGGAATGGTGAAATCAAGCTGTTCCTGCATCTTTTCAATAAGCTCAAACTCGTCAATGACTTCGTCCATTGAGTTGAGCGGTTTGATCGAAAGGTTTGTGCTGACAAGAGCGGTATCATCTGTCGAATAATAAACTGCCTTGTCGGAGATGGACTGCTGTGCGTCTGCGATCACAGATTCAGCGGAAACAACGCCTATTTCGGTTCCGTTGTACTCAACAGCAATACCATAGCTTGTAGAAGCGGTATTGCTTACTATTCCGAAAAGGAGTGCGATCGAAACAGCAGGGAAAGCATAATTCACAGCTGTTTTGAATACATTCTTTTCACGCTTTGCAGTCTTTATGATATTGGAAACTGCAGTCTTTGCAGCAGAACGGAAACCCTCCGCTCTTACGCTTTTGCCAAAAGCCTTACAGCCGCCTGATATACGCTCGATAGTTCCCACCACAGCTCTTGCTGCACGGAGAAAACCGGACTTTACAGCCGATGTGATCTTATTATGTGTAGGTTTAAATGCTGTTCTTGCGCATTTTGCAATATATGCAATAAACTGCGCAGCCTTTGATATACCGTATGAAAATGTATATGAGATAAGCGCTCCTGTATTAATTACAGCGCCTTCGAGCTTTTCTTTTTTATCTTTATTCTCGCTCAAAGAAACCGGCGGCACGAAATCAACGCAGTTATTCTGCTTGCCGTTTTCACCGTTTCTGCTTTTCATCGGAACATCTCCTTTCCTGATCAGCCGAATATATGATCCGCTGTTATCTTTTTTCTTTGTTCTATATCATAATAAAATGTAAAATTCGGAAAAATTACGGCTGAATTAGTTACAATTCAGTTACATTAAATCTAATTATACGATTTTTTCAGAAAAATTCAAGGGTAATCAAAAAATAGTAACAATTAATCTACTCTTTTTATAGATTATTTCAATTCTCACTATATTTTTTTGGTTATTTTAACAATAAAAATCGTTTTCAAAAAACGTTTTCGTTCGATAAATCGTCTTTTTTCGGTTGTTTCTTCACAATTTAACAAAGCAAAACCAAGGCTTTGTAATAATTTTCGCAGTCTTTACCAAAAGTATACACATGCCTGAAAACAACGCAGAATAGCCATTTTCAAAACAGTTACAAAACGGTTACAATTGTAACAACTCATTCCCGAAGGAGCTTCATCATATCCTCTCTTATCGGGGAAGAAAGGCATATCCTTTCTCCCGAAACAGGCAGTGAAAACTCCAGCTCTCCGCAATGAAGCGCCTGAAACACCGTTTCCGAGATATCTCCGCCGTACATATCATCACCTGCAAGAGGATGTCCGATATATGCAAAATGCACCCTTATCTGGTGCGTCCTTCCTGTTTCAAGCTTTATCCGTACAAGAGTATATTTTTCATTTCCGCCGATCACCGTATAGTTTGTCACAGCTCTCTGACCGTCCGAGCGAACTTCCCTTGTTATGACCGAGCCTTCGCACCGACCTATCGGAGCGTCGATCTGTCCGCTTCCCGAAAGCTTTCCGCAGACGACTGCAAAATATGTCTTTTCTATGCTGCCCGAAAGCCTTGCCGCCGAAAACGAATTCTTTGCAACAGCGCAAAGCCCCGATGTGTCCTTATCAAGACGATTTATCGGACGGAACGTCATATCCCCGTGCTGCGCCGCAAAAAGGTTCCCAAGCGTATCAAAACGATGGCGGTGTGACGGATGGACAGGCATATCCACAGGCTTGTCGTAAACGACCACATCATCGTCTTCATAGACAATGGGAGCGCAAAGGTCGGCGTTCACATCAAGCGGTTCGCCGCTTTGCATACTTACAGCGGCAATATCGCCCTCATGCACGATATCTACCGTTCTTGCAGGTGTGCCGTTGAGCGTTATGCCGCCGCTGCATCTTTTCAGCTTTGTAATAAGACGTCGGGAAGTTCCGCTTTTCCGCAGGAACTCCCCGACCGTTTTTCCGTCATCTTCGGCGGTGACGAGAAACTCTATTTTTCTTGTGCTATTTTCAGACAAGGACTTCCTCCTTAAAGCTTTCTGTATTTTCAGACTGTGCTTCATCCGAACAATATCTGTAAAAGATCTCTGCAAACGCCGATGCAAAGGTCATCTTTGTATATGGTATAACAAATATGAGCGGAAAGATCAGAATACAGCATATCCAGAGCGGCGCAAGTGACAACATGATCCTTACCATGTCAAATCTGCAGCCCCTTGAGATTTTTATGCTTTGGGCAAGTATCTCTTTCGCCGGCTTTTCAGGGTCAGCCGCATACAGATACGGCACAAAACTGTATCTCAAAAAGAAAATTATGTATAAATAAACGACCACCATTCCGATAACAGCTGCCACAGCAAGATACGCCGCCGCTGCCGCAGGATTGCTTTCAAGCAGCGAATAAACGTGCCATGCCATAACTCCTATAAATACAGCCGGAACGACCGCCACGATCGATCTTTTTGCAAAGACCATAAGCTCGACCTTAAGCGTACCTTTTATATGGCGCCTATGCATATAGCAGCTCAAAAATCCCGAACCGGGAATACTTGTGCCCTTTGCTTCCTGAAAATAAAACCATGCCGAACCATATTTAAGCGGAATAAGCACGACATAAAGCAGGAATGCACACAAAGCTGCCGCCAAACCAAGCTTCCAGCCGCCCTCGCCGAGATTGCTGATGCCAAAGCTTATAACACCGGCTTTGAAAAGGCACTCCGTTACTATCAGAAACGCAAGCACAGTCAATGCAACCGCAGCCGCAAGGATAAAGACCTCTCCTATACATTCACCCAAACAATATCTGAGCCTTTGGGCGGCATTACGCCTGTAACGCTTGAAATCCAAGCTTTTCATAAGCCTTCTCCTTAAAACTCATTGTAATCAGCAGCATTATCAACCGGCACCTTTCCAATTATCTCAAACACGCCGCCGTTCTGCCACAACATCGCCGAAACATTGACCATATATCCCTCGCCAGGTTCGCAGGCAAAGTCCATAGGCTTCATTTTCGGCAGTCCGAAGCAGGACATAAGGTTCATAAGTATGCCCGAATGTGTGACAACGCCTGCTTCATGGATATTTTCCTTCATCATATCCATTATAATAAGGTTAAGTCCCGAAAGGCTGCGGTTTATCATGCTGCGCAGGCTCTCTCCGTTCGGCGGAGGATTGTCAAGACCGCCCTTTATCCAGTTGTGGTAGCTGTCCAACTCTAAAAGGTCGGTAAGCTCTATCCCCTCGAATACACCGAAATCCATCTCGGTCATCTCATCGCATATCACTATCTCACGGTCAGGGAAAACTATCTCCGCAGTCTGTATCGCACGGGTAAGAGGGCTGGAATAAACTCTGTTCACCTTCGGATAAGCATAGACCTTTGCTTTTTCTTCAAGCTCGGCTCTGCCCTTATCGGAAAGCGGCCAGTCGGATTTGCCGATATATATTCCCTTTTCGTTCGCCTCGGTCAGACCGTGACGTATAAATGTTATCTTATAACCGTTCATAGAATTCTTCCTTAAAAAATTTTCTTAATAATATAGTATATATTAACAGCCCTTTTTTGTCAATACGAGCCTGCAGCGCTGCATAATTTGTACAAATAAAATTTACATTATGTTCAAATTATGCGTAGAACGATCTTTTTCAATATCTTGACGCCAATTTAAAAATATTCCACAATATGTTGTATTGTGCCGATTTTGCGTGAAATCACGCATATTTAGTATTATGTAACATCAACAAAAAACATTTACAACATTTATAGAGTTTTTTGGCGAAAACCCTCTTTACAAAATGTACGTTATAAGATATAATTTACTGTACGTAATTGTCGATTTTAAAAGATATATAGAGAATATATGGATAATTGCAAGAACTATCAGGAGGTGACAAGATGAATTCCGACTTTCCAAGAATAATTACCCTTTTAAGGAAAGAAAGAGGCATCAGTCAGAAAAACGCAGCGGCAGATCTGGGAATTTCACAGGCGCTGCTCTCACATTATGAAAAAGGTATCCGTGAATGCGGACTTGAATTTCTTGTCAAGGCTGCAGATTATTATAACGTTTCCTGCGACTACCTGCTCGGACGTTCGCCCGAACCTGCAGGCAAGACCCTTTCCTACGATGATATCCCCGAGCAGGATACCAATTCCGGAAAGATCGCAGCAGGCGGCAGCATGATGGCTGCATTCAACCGCAAGCTTATCGTTAATTCGCTCAA
>JBJEQL010000237.1:0-2597 GCA_051881735.1 Oscillospiraceae bacterium | reverse complement strand
GCGAATTCAAGGTCGATGCTGTTCATTACACGCTTTTTGTCAAGCGTCCAGCGAGGCGCTATCAGATCAGCCTTTGCGCCGTCACCCGTGATACGTTCAATAATAGTTTCGGGCGGCATAAGCTCTATCTGGTCGCAAACAAGATCGGCATATTCTTCGGGAGAAAGAAGCGGAAAAGGTTCTTTTTCATATTCTTCAGCAAGTGCAGTTCCTCTTATGATATGGAGCATATGAATCTTTACAGCGTGAGGGCGCAGAGCCGCAGCGGCCCTTGCTGTTTCAAGCATCATTTCACGGGTTTCTCCGGGTAAGCTGTTTATAATGTGAACGCAGACGTTTATACTGCGGCGGTTCAGCTTTTCATATCCGTGCAGAAAATCCGTATAGCTGTGGCAGCGGTTGAGTGCTTCGGCAGTCTTGTCGTGGATAGTCTGAAGTCCGAGTTCGACTACAAGATATGTCCGCTTTGAAAGCTCTTCAAGATAATCGGCAACAACGTCGGAAAGACAGTCGGGGCGTGTCGAAACGGCAAGTCCGACCACGTTCGGAAGAGTAAGCGCCGATTCGAACAGCGTCTTGATTTTTTCGATACTACCGTAAGTGTTTGTGTTCGCCTGAAAATATGGAATGTAAAGCGGCTCACCCCATTTATTGATGAGTTTTTTTCTGACTTCGGTGAATTGCTCTTCAATGGGGACGTTGGGATCGCCGCCGAAATCACCGCTGCCCGAATCGGAGCAGAACTTGCAGCCGCCGAAACCCTTTGTGCCGTCACGATTTGGGCAGGTGAAGTTACCGTTCAGCGAAACCTTGACAGTTTTTCTGCCGAAACGTTTTTTGAGATAATAGCTTTGAGTGTGGTAATGTTTGTTTGTATCGGAATATTTGAAATCTGACATTTTTGCTCCTGATAGTTATAGTTTATCCTAAAATTAATTATAAAATCAAAAAACAGGATTGTCAATACGATCATATCAGATTTGCGAAGCCAAGCAATGCAGGGGCGGATTCCATATCCGCCCATTTTGATAAAATCTGCGTAGGGGACGGGTCGCCCGTCCCACCGAAAAACGGTATGTATGGTTTTGGATATTTGTCATACTAATTCCAAATCGTTCTGCTTTTTGTGGGCGTAACCGATGGTTTATCGGTTAGCGTAAAATGCGCTCGCTTTGCTCACTGTTTTCCTTGTTCATTTCTTTACGCTGTTCAAAACAGCATAGCAGTTCATGTTACGTTGTCTGTAAACGTCCTGCGCTTCGCTTGCACGTTTACAGACAAGGATAGTTTACTTTAGAAAAAAAGAATAAGCGCAATTCACATTTTTTGTTTTAACGGCTTGATTTCTCATATCCGTTTTAACTTTTTGATGTGAATTGCGCTTTTATTTGTTAGTTTATTGTGCTGTTGCTGCAAGCTTTTCGCTAAAGTTTAGGGAGTTTCGCTCTTCTGCTAAAGGTCATAAATGACCTGCGACCAAGGGCTTTGCCCTCTGGACACCCACCACCTTTGATAAAGGTAAATTCTGTCCTCACTGTCGTTCGGATTTTTCTTCGAAAAACAAGCAGAATTACGAAACTTTTAGTCCGCTTCGCGGTTTTAACAACTATTTCGAATTTCATTCAATTCCACTTTTCACTTTCAACTTTCCACATTGAAAAACTCCAAACTCCACTCTCCAAACTCCAAACTGAATCAAAGCTGCCAGAGTTCCTCTGCATACTGTGTAACGGTTCTGTCGGAGGAGAACTTTCCGCTGTTTGCGATATTCATCCAGCACTTCTTTGAGAACACTTCTCTATTCTTATAATCATAGAGTGCACGAAGTTTTGTATCGATATAACCTTCAAGATCTGCAAGCAGGAAGTAGTTGTCAGGCTTATGCCAGCTTGTGCCGTTGATAAGTGAGTTATAAAGCTCTCCGAACATTCCTGTATCGCCGTCATTGAATGTACCGTCAACAAGTGTATTGATGATACGCTTTACTCTTTCGTTTGTATAGTAGATCTTTTCCTTAGGCTTATAGTTTGGCTTGATCTTTTCGATCTCTTCGACTCTGCAGCCGAAGATATACTCGTTCTCCCAGCCTGCTTCCTCGACGATCTCAACGTTTGCGCCGTCGAATGTACCAAGTGTAACTGCGCCGTTGAGCATGAACTTCATATTGCCTGTGCCTGATGCTTCAAGACCTGCTGTGGAGATCTGCTCGGAGATATCTGCTGCAGGAATAAGCTTTTCAGCATAGGAAACGTTATAGTTCTGAACAAAGATAACTTTGAGCTTATCTCTTGTATCGGGGTCATTATTTACAAGGTTTGCAACCTCGTTGATATACTTGATGATGCCCTTTGCTCTGCGGTAAGCAGGAGCAGCCTTTGCGCCGAAGATGAACGCTGTCGGCTGGAGATCGGGCAGTTTATGCTCCTTGATCTGGAAATAGAGATCCATGATCGAGAATGCATTCAGAAGCTGACGCTTATATTCGTGCAGACGCTTTACCTGAATATCGAACACGAAATCGGGGCTTAAAAGCACGCCCTCATGCTTTGCGATATAGTCGCAGAGCTGCTGCTTCTTTGTGCGCTTGATATCCATAA
>JBJEQL010000236.1:0-2603 GCA_051881735.1 Oscillospiraceae bacterium | reverse complement strand
AATATCAAACATTACGCTCACATATGGCGATAACCGAGGTGTTGTTGTATTATCCGACTATCATATGACCGACCTGGTATTTACGGCATTTATGATAATCATTTCGGCAGTGCTGCCTGCGGAACGCAGAAACGGTCTTGCAAGCCTTATACGAAGCACATCGGGAGGACGTACAAGGCTTTACTTTTCAAGGATAGGTGTGCTTATGATTTCCGCTGTTTTGGGAGCTGCTTTGCTCTACGGCGGAAATTATATCGGAGCAGTTATCACATTCGGAGATATGGGCATATCAAGAGCAATACAGTCCGTTCCCGAATTTTCAATGTGTACATACGGAATTTCTGTCGGAGAATATCTGATATATTCCGCAGGCGTAAAAATACTTGCGGTATTAACGTCAGCCTTGCTGTTTTTCACGCTGATAAGTCTGTCGAGCACTGTGGGAGCATATCTTTTCGGAGGAATTTTTGCGGCTGTGCAGATACTGTTTTATCTGCTTATCCCGTCGGTATCATCACTGAATGTGCTGAAATATGTGAATATATTTGCAGCCATAAGAGCAGATGATTATTTCGGAGTGTATCAGAATCTGAACGTATTCGGAAAACCTGTTTCCATACTTTATGCAGGCATTATCTTCTGCATATCGGTTCTTATTATCTGCCTTATTTCGGGGATATTTATCCACGGGGAAATGTATCTTAAAAGCGAGAATTTCGCCGAAAGGATAATTCTTGCTATGCGAAAGCTCACCGAAAAATATGCGGTATGCAGAACGCTTTTCGGCTGGGAGGGTTATAAGCTCATTGTCCGTCAGTACGGCGGAATAATTGTGATATGCGCATTTCTTGCGGCATATTCACAGGCTGTGAAATACGATTATTTCTATCCGCAGGACCCATATGAGCTTGAATGGTATGCAAAATACGAGGGTGAAATGACGTCCGAAAAGCTTAACGATATGGAAACACAAAAAGCAAGGCTTGAATGGTCGATAGAACTGTTTCGGAACAGACTTGACGAGATAATCTCCAAAGAGCCTGTTGATTGGGATTCGTGGGGAAAGACCAAACGTTTTCTTGACGAGGCACAGGCTAAATATGATGCGCTGATGCCTATAACAGAAAATGTCCGCAGCGGTATGGAGTACATTGAGAGGACGGGAGATCCAATAGATCTTATCAAACCATATTCATACGACCTGATGTTCAGACGTGACGGAAAGACTGTTCGGAGGAACTCGTTATTTATCCTGACGGGCATTATCTGTGCCGTATCGGGAGTGTATTCCTTTGAGCGTCAGAACCGTATGGACGGAACGCTTCGCTCCGCATATCGAGGACGAATGTCACTTAACATCTGCAAGATAGTATGGGTGGTTCTGATAAGCGCAGTATTATGCGTGGCTGTACATTCGGTACAGCTTATCCGCATTGATATGCAGCCGGGACTGAATGACCTTGATTCTCCCATACAAAGCCTTGATTTTATGAGGGACTATCCGACTTATATGACGATAAGGCGTTATATTATCTGCAAATTTGCCGCAAGAGCAGCTGCCGCCTGCGTTGTAGGTTTGGTATGTGCGCTTATCGGCAGGCTGTGCAGCGATACGTCCTCATCAATGGGGATATGTGTATTTGCGGCTGCGGCTTCCTGCTTTATCCCGCAGATAGTTTACGGTGCGGAGTGGATAAGTGCTTTGTATTGGATAGGACAATAAGAACCTGTCTTCACAAGCATATGCGCACGTATTTTCGGAAAATTTTGCCTAAGACTGCGCTTACAAAATTATGCTCGAAAATCCGCACACATTTCTTGTGAAGATAGGCTCTTATAATTATTTTTTCGCAAGTGACAAACTCGGGATGAACTTCCAAATTCTTGTAAAGTTGCATTCACATATTTTAGCTCCCATTTTATCAAATGTAACATTCCAGAACCAGAAATAATTTCCATGGAAATATTTAAAAAACTATTGACTTTAACTTAATTACTATGATATAATAAAATGAGAGATATTGAATATTGGAGTGTGAATCATGTCAAAAAATATAATAATTGATTACTTATCAGGCAAAGAAATAGATATTACTCACAAACCTGAAGAAATAGTTCGTCAAAATTTTTTAAGAATTTTACATGAAGAATATGGTTATCCCAAAGATGTAATGGCAAAGGAAATTCCAATAAAAAATGGCTGCTCAGAAGTATATGATGTAAAAACAGGAACTCCCAAAAGAGCAGACATTGTAGTTTACAAAGATAATTCACAAAAGAATGATGAGATATATATGATTGTAGAGTGTAAGCAACCCGATATAAAAGACGGAGAAGCACAAGCTCGAAGCTATGGAAACGCAACAACGGCTTCTATTGTAGTATGGACAAATGGTAATGATACCAAATATTGGGAAAGAAAAATAACATCAAAAGGAAATACATATAAACCATGGCTTACTCTCCCAAGATACGGAGAATATTATGGCGAGAAGAAAAAGATAATTAAAAAGTCAGATTTAAAACCTGCTACTGATTTACAACTTAAATTTAAAAGAATACATAATAATATTTATGCAAATACAAAAAGTTCTGATAAAACA
>JBJEQL010000235.1:0-10474 GCA_051881735.1 Oscillospiraceae bacterium | reverse complement strand
AAGGATGATTGCTTTAGGTTCTGACCATGGTGGTTATAAATTAAAAGAAGAAATTTAGTCTTAATTGCAAATTTAAAGCATATATTACCCCGATATGAAAATATTTGGGTTTAGAGAAAAAAAGAAAAAATTAAGCGGAAGCGCATTCCGCAATATTGTAGCAAACTCGATTATCGGGTTTGTTTTGCTTTCTATGTTCGCACTCACCTATGTTGGTGGAACATTAAAAGCATTTTCGCAAGCAGATGAAACTCCAATCTATAACGGCAATTTGAACAGCAATAAAATTTGCTTAATGATTAATGTCTATTGGGGAAATGAATATTTAGATTCTATGCTTGAAACATTGAATAACAACAATGTAAAAACAACCTTCTTTTTAGGCGGAATGTGGTTGGAAAAATATCCTGAACTTGCTGACAAGAATTCTCCTACGCAGCGTGTTGGAGGAGAGGCACTCAACTTATTTGAGAAAGTCACACATACCGTTCAAATGGGCAGTTTGCAGGATGTTTTTGACTTTGAACAGGTCAGAACCTTTACAGAACGCTGTCAGACCGAGGTTTCTCACCCAGAGTTTGTTGTTGAACCAAAGATTGACGGACTTTCGGTTTCTCTTGAATATGAAAACGGTAGCTTTATACGTGGCTCAACCAGAGGTGACGGATTTATCGGAGAGGACGTTACGGCTAATCTTAAAACTATAAAATCCATTCCGCTGAAGCTTAAAGAACCTATACCGTTCCTTGAAGTCAGGGGAGAAGTGTATATGTCACTGCCGGTTTTTGACGAACTTGTCAGAACACAGGAGGACAACGGAGAAGTTCCATTCAAAAACCCGAGAAATGCTGCAGCAGGCTCTCTTCGTCAAAAAAATCCAAAGATCGCAGCGTTAAGAAAGCTTGATATTTTTGTTTTCAATGTTCAGCAGATAGATGGTAAAGAGCTTACCTCACATAAACAGTCGCTTGATTTCCTCAAAAGTCTTGGCTTTAAGGTTATTGCAGATTATCAGAAAGTGGATTCATACGAACAGATTGAGGAGCGTATCAATGCCATAGGAGATATGCGCGGAAAATATTCTTTTGATATTGACGGAGTAGTTGTAAAGGTTGATGACTTTGCACAAAGAACAAGCCTCGGTGCAACCGCAAAAGTACCGAAATGGGCTGTTGCATATAAATTTCCTCCCGAGGAGAAGAAAACAAAGCTTATTGATATTGAAGTCAATGTCGGAAGAACGGGTGCGATAACTCCGGTGGCGATATTTGAACCTGTTAAGCTTGCTGGAACAAGTGTAAGCCGCGCAACGCTGCATAATCAGGAATTTATCGATGAAAAGGATATCCGTATCGGTGACGAAATAATGGTACGCAAAGCAGGAGAGATCATTCCCGAGGTTATTTCATCCGTTTCGCATGAAGAAGGTTCAAAGCCTTATAAATTGCCGGATAAGTGTCCTGTTTGCGGTGCGGAAACTGTACGTTTTGCAGATGAAGCGGCACTTCGCTGTACAAATATTGATTGCCCTGCACAGATAAAGCGGAATATTATCCACTTTGCAAGCAAAGGTGCAATGAATATTGATGGAATGGGTGATGCTGTTGTCGGAATGTTGCTTGACGCTCATCTTATAAAGAATATTGATGATATTTACAGCTTGAATGTAAATGAGCTTGAAACACTTGAACGATTTGGCAGAAAATCCGCTGAAAACCTTGTTGATGCAATAGAAAAATCCAAGGATAATCCTCTTGATAGAGTTATATTCGGAATGGGAATTCGAAATATCGGTTCTGCTGCGGCGAAGCTTCTATGTGAAAAATTCGGAAGCATTGATAGGATAATGTCTGCCACGGCTGAGGAAATCTCCGAAATTGACGGTTTCGGCACTGTAATGTCTGAGAATGTTGTAAAAGCATTTTCTGAAGTCCATTTTAAAGAGCTTGTAAAGGCACTCCGTGAAAAGGGAGTTAAGATGGAATATGTATCGCAGAAGTCGGGCGATTACCGTTTTGCTGGAATGACCTTTGTTCTGACAGGAACTCTTCCCACACTCAAACGTGATGAAGCTAAAACAATAATCGAAAACTATGGTGGAAAAGCTTCGGGTTCTGTTTCAAAGAAAACGACTTATGTGCTTGCCGGTGAAGAAGCAGGTTCAAAGCTTATCAAAGCTCAAGAACTTGGAATTAAAATAATCAGCGAAGCCGAATTTCTTGATATCATAAAATAAAAACTCCGTTCCCAAAAAAGAAACGGAGTATAGTGATTATGAACTGACCTTTCTCCAATACAAGGGGACAGGTCATGTTTTTTACATAATTGATGTACCGTCATCAACAGGAATGATCACTGCACAAATAATGTATGCAATTGCAGCAACACCTAACGAGCAAAGCGCTAAAACTGCCCATAATACACGAATAACGGTCGGGTCAATGTTAAAGTAGGTAGCAATACCTGCACAAACGCCACATATAACCTTGTTGTCTTTAGATCTTAAAAGTTTTTTCATAGTTGTATTCTCCTTTTAGTCATAATCATAATATTCAATTGAACAATTGCCTGCAAGGACAGAAATGTCAATTGTATTATCGGAATTGGTGTAATCATCAAGGTCGTAATCGCATTCAATTTCGCCGACCTTGACATTTGCTTTGATGGAATAATCGGACGGATAACCGTCAAGCGTAAATTCGGCGTTACCAACGTCAACGTTGGCTTTATTTGTTCCACTCAGAATCGTATCATATACATCAAGATTGCCGGAAATAAGCTTTGCGTCAAGATTGCTGATCTGTGAGCCATAAAAGTAAACATTTCCTAAAGTATTATTTATCTTGCAGTAATCCGATGCAGATGAATTGTTGATACTGATATTTCCGCAGTCAATTGAAATATCAATGCTGCTGCCCATAAATTCATCAATGTTTATATCACCTGCATTGCAATTGATGCTGATGCTTTTACAGCTTCGTGGAATACCGATAATAATTTCTTCGCCGGCAAAAGCGGTCATGTGTTCTTTGATATAATTAACATTTATCACGCCGTCTTTGCACTCAACAGAAAAATCCGAACCGAAAAAGCTTGACGAATTAATATAATATCCGTCATTCTTATAAAAATATATATTTGCTGCCGTGCAATTCAGAACAACCGAATTGGCTTCATCAGAACTGAATGTTAATCCAGATTCGTTATAATATTCGTCCATTTCTCCGGGAATCGAGGTTACAGCGATCTCTGTTACGTCATATGTTGTTTTAGTATACTCATCAATAGCACCTGAGGGTGGTTCGTTCATTCCCATAATCACTCCTCCAATTATCGAAAGAACAACTCCGAAAGGAATAAGTATTGCACTTGCTTTTGTAAGCTTACCCATTATATAACACCTCCCGAAAGCTTCTTGGCAGTGTTAACAGTCCACATAACCATTTTGGGGATAAGTTTAACAGCCAAAAGTAAACCGATCGGAAGAAGTATCATCGTAATTCCTGCACATAAGATCGCTGCACCGAAATAGAATACAGACATTTTTATTATTGCTGCAATAAGGAAACCCAATGTGCCGATTACACATCCTGCTGCACCAATTACAAAACCGATAGCAATCGCTCCAATAACTAACGCAATAGGTGCGATCACGAAAATTATCAACAGTATGAAAAGAACCAATCCAGCAGGATTTGAACTACCGGAATTACTGCTGTTATATGTGCTTCCTCTTTTATATGAGTTGTCATAACCGGAATTGTATGAATATGTCGATTTATCTTCTGCATTATATGTTCCGGAGTTGGTGCTGTTACCGTAGTTCTCCTTGTATTCATCGTAAGAACCGTATTTTTCACCGCTGTTGTCAGCAGTATATCCGGTGTCAGTATTGGAATTGCTATCCTGTTCAGCATAATTATAAGCTGTATACTGTGTGTGTGGCTGCTGCGGTGCTACGTCGGGGGCAACGTCCGGTTCAATATCAGTTTCGACTGAATTATTGTAATTAGCAGAGATGCTTGCCTTATAATTTGCAAAAGACTTGCTCTTTGAATAAGCAGACTGTTCGCAGATAATGCTTTTTGCAAGGGCAAACGGCTTTCCAAGTTCGGAAATGACCTGCTGCTCATTTTCGGGACCTGCGTCCTCAAAATATTCTTCATAGAACTGAAGCGCATTTACCCGTTCTTCTTCAGAAAGCGAAGCCAGGTGCGACTCCAATTCGGAAAGGTATTCTTGTTTAGTCATTGTTTTCACTCCTGTTGTCTTCGGAATTGATCATAAGCTTATCGATCTTCTCTTTGTAGGTCGACCATTCACTTTGATAATCCGTAAGCTGTTGTAAACCTGTGTCTGTGATCTTATAGTATCTTCTGTTTCTTCCCATATACTCCTGATCGTAGCTTTCGAGGAAGTTGTTCTTCAAAAGTCTTCGCAAAACAGGATAAAGCGTTGATTCCGACATATCCATTGCTTCACGGATCTCCTGGGTTATTTTATAACCGTAGGTATCTTCCTTTGAAACGACTGAGAGTACAAGAGCGTCCAGTAACGCTGCACTTACCGGAAAAGCCATATTTATGTACCTCCTTGGTGTTGACTATGTATATATTATACGCCGTATAATATATTATGTCAATACATATACGGCGTTTTTTATTTTATTTGTTTGAAGTAATAAATATAGACTAAATTCTGTTATGCGTTTTGTTGAAAATGATAAATATCAGTTTTCCATTTCTTCCGAGAGCATCAGCCATTCATCGGAATAATCTGCCGAAAGCAGCTTTTTCTGCTCAAATTCAGCACATTTTTCCTGCATAAGCTGATAGTCCTGACAAACTTCGGGCGAAGCCATTTCTTCCTGCAAGGTCTGCATCTCTGCTTCAAGGCGTTCAATTTCCTTTTCAAGTTCACGGATACGGTTGCGTTTTTTTGCGTCTGCCGAGCGTTGTTCCTTGCTGCGGTAAGCTTTAACGCTTTTTTCAGCTGCTTCCTGTTTTGCTTTTTCTACTTTTTGGGCTTCAATTTGTTTTTCTTCGGCAAGCTGATTTGCACGTTTGACTTCCATGTATTCATCAAAACCGCCGTTGAAGCTCTCTGCAGAGTTCGGAGTTATCTCAAGGATCCGCGTTGCAAGCCTGTTCAGAAGATAACGGTCATGCGAAACAAATATTATTGTTCCGTCAAAATCACAAAGAGCCTTTTCAAGAACTTCTTTTGTATCAATGTCAAGGTGGTTAGTAGGCTCGTCAAGAATAAGTACATTTCCACGTTCAAGCATCATTATTGCAAAACAAAGCTTAGCTCTCTCTCCGCCGCTTATGACGTTTATCGGCTTGAATACATTCTCTCCGACCATTCGTACAGAACCCAAAAGCGAACGAATCTGAAGATCGCTCATAGTGCGGTAGCGTGAGTGGACCTCCTCCATAACAGTCTTGTTGAAATCAAGCTGTGAGTTTTCCTGATCAAAATATGATATCTTGATATTTTTTGTCCATTCGACCGAACCGTGAGAACAGGGGAGGATGTGCTGTATGATTTTCAATAGAGTTGATTTGCCAATTCCGTTCGAACCGATGATTCCAAGCTTTTCTCCTCTTTTTACCTCAAACGAGAGATCATCGACGAGCGTTGTTCTGTCAAAACCGCTTCCAACGGAAATATCAATATTCTTTACGGTAAGCACATCAATTGGCGGAGTAATATCATACTCAAACTTGATTTTTGCAGATTTTGTATTTGTAACAGGCTTTTCGATAAGCTCCATTGCTTCAAGCTTTTTTATACGGCTTTTTGCCATGTTGGAGGTGGTGGCACGGACAAGATTTCTGTCAATAAAATCCTGAAGCTTGGCAATTTCCTCCTGTTGTGCTTCATATTCCTTCATCTGACGGATAACATCTGCCTCTTTAAGCTTGGTGTAAGCGGAATAATTGCCCTTGTAGCGTTTAAGTCTGCCACGTTCGATCTCGCAGGTTGATGTTGTAAGCTTATCAAGAAAATAACGGTCATGTGAAACTATCAACAGCGCACCCTTATAATCCTTGAGATAATCTTCAAGCCACATTATTGTGTTAAAATCAAGGTGGTTTGTCGGTTCATCGAGAATAAGCAGATTTGGATTTTCAAGAAGCAGCTTAGAAAGTGCAAGACGGGTCTTTTCACCGCCGCTTAAAGTTGAGATAACTCTGTCGTAGGTTTCGGGAGCAAAACCCATACCGTTAAGAACTTTGTTAATCTTTACATTGATAAGATAACCATCGTTTGCTTCAAAAATTGCGGTTTTCCGTGCATATTCCTCTGATATCTCGGCAAACTTCTTTTCATCATTATGCGCTTCGGGCGATGCCATGGTTTTTTCCAGTTCACGAAGTTCATCACCGATTTTTATAAGCCCCGAAAAAACAGAAGTCATTTCTTCAATTATTGTTGATGAACGGTCAAGACCTGTGTTCTGAGCAAGAAAGCCTATCGAAGCATTTTTTGTTATTGCAACACGGGCAACATTCGGTTCAGGCTGAGTTTCGGGATCCTCCGCACCTGTGATTATTCTTAAAAGCGTTGATTTGCCGCAGCCGTTTATTCCGACAAGACCTATTCTGTCGTTATCTTCAATTGTCAGCGCAACATTATCAAGGATAGTGTTTCCGTTATATATTTTGCTGACATTTTCAAGTGATAAAATCATATCAATTCTCCAAGTTTTTCTTTACATTTCTTCTTTCAACAACACAAAAATATCCATTATTGATTATATCATATTTTGAAAATAAGTCAAGAAAAAAGCCGTCCGAATTTGATCGAACGGCCTTTGAAAGCGTATTTATCAGATATTTGCGGCAATAACATCGCCCATTCCCGAACAGGAAACCTTTTTCATACCCTCGGACATGATATCACTTGTACGGTAACCATCTTTGAGAGCCTTGTTTACAGCATTTTCAACTGCGTCTGCCTCTTTGTCCATGTCAAATGAGTAACGAAGCATCATTGCAGCGGAAAGGATCGTTGCGATAGGATTTGCAATGTTCTGACCTGCAATATCGGGAGCAGAACCGCCGCTGGGTTCGTAAAGTCCAAACTTTGTATCGTTAAGGCTTGCAGATGACAGCATACCGATAGAACCTGTTATCATTGAAGCTTCATCGGAAAGAATGTCGCCAAACATATTCTCTGTGAGAACGACATCAAACTGAGCAGGATCCTTTACAAGCTGCATTGCGCAGTTGTCAACGAGCATATGTTCAACTACAACCTCAGGATAATCTGCAGCAACCTCGTTTACAACCTTTCTCCAAAGTCTTGAAGAATCAAGAACATTTGCCTTATCAACGCTTGTAACCTTTTTGTGTCGTTTCATAGCAATGTCAAATGCACGAACTGCAATACGGCGAATTTCAGCTTCGCTGTATGTGAGAGTGTCGGTAGCAGTCATAACGCCATCAACTTCCTCAGTCTTTCTTGCACCGAAGTAAAGTCCGCCGGTAAGTTCACGCATAATAACCATGTCGAAACCACGGTCTGCGATCTCAGCTTTAAGAGGGCAAGCTTCTTTAAGCTCGCTGTAAAGAACAGCAGGACGGAGATTTGCAAAAAGATTGAGAGCCTTGCGTATTTTAAGAAGTCCTGCTTCGGGACGCTTGTCTGCAGGAAGCTTATACCAAGGTGAGGTTGATGTGTTTCCGCCAATCGAACCCATGAGAACAGCGTCAGCAGCTTTAGCTTTTTCAATAGTTTCATCGGTGAGAGGAACGCCGTTTACATCGATTGAGCAGCCGCCCATAAGAAGTTGTTCATAGTTAAATGTATGACCGAATTTTTCAGCAACCTTGTCGAGTACCTTCATTGCTTCGGTGACGATTTCCGGGCCAATTCCGTCACCCTTAATGACAGCAATATTTTTATTCATCTGTAAGACTCCTTTTACTTGATTGAATTGAGCAAGCCGCCCTTGTTGATAATATTCTGAATAAACTCAGGGAAAGGTTCTGCCTGATAGGTTTCTCCCTTAGTAACATTTGTGATCGTGCCTGTGTCAAAATCTATCTCAACCTTGTCACCCTTTTCGATCTTCTGGGAAGCTTCTTTGCATTCAAGGATAGGGAGTCCGACATTAATAGCATTTCTGTAGAAAATTCTTGCAAAAGTTGTAGCGATTACGCAGGAAACTCCGCTTGCTTTAATAGAAATAGGTGCGTGTTCACGGGAAGAACCGCAGCCGAAATTATCATTAGCAACTATAATATCTCCCGGCTTAACATTTTTTACAAAGTCTTTGTCAATGTCTTCCATGCAGTGCTGTGCAAGCTCTTTGGCATCGGGGGAGTTAAGGTATCTTGCCGGAATGATGACGTCCGTATCGACGTTATCGCCGTATTTGTGTACATAACCTGAAGCTTTCATTTATTTCATCTCCTATTCTCAATCACATAACTTCTTCGGGTGAGCTGATCTTGCCTGTGATAGCCGATGCTGCGGCAACAGCAGGCGAGGAAAGGTAAACTTCGGAATCAGGGTGTCCCATTCGTCCGACAAAGTTTCTGTTGGTTGTTGCGATTGCCTTTTCACCGGCAGCAAGAATACCCATGTGACCGCCAAGGCAAGGACCGCAGGTAGGAGTTGAAACGGCGCAGCCTGCATTGATAAAGGTTTCCATATAGCCAAGCTTGATGCAGTCGAGGTATATCTGCTGTGTTGCAGGGATAATAATGCAGCGAACGTCCTTGTGAACGTGCTTGCCCTTGAGTATCTCAGCAGCCATAGCCATATCTTCAAGTCTGCCGTTCGTGCATGAACCTATAACCGACTGGTCGATCTTAACTTCGCCTACTTCATCAATAGTGCGTGTATTTTCGGGAAGGTGAGGGAATGCAACTGTCGGCTTTATAGTTGAAAGATCAATGTCATATAAAGCGTCATATTCTGCATCGGGATCAGCCTCATAAACGGTGTAAGGACGGTTGCAGCGGTCTTTCATGTATGCGATAGTAATATCATCAACTGCAAAAATACCATTCTTTGCCCCTGCTTCGATAGCCATGTTTGCCATTGAAAGTCTGTCATCCATAGAAAGATTTTTAAGACCATCTCCTACAAATTCCATAGACTTGTAAAGTGCACCGTCAACGCCGATCATGCCGATAATGTGGAGAATAACATCCTTACCCATAACATACTTATTGAGCTTGCCTGTGAGGTTGAACTTGATCGCAGACGGAACCTTGAACCAAGCCATTCCCGTTGCCATTCCGGCAGCCATATCGGTCGAACCTACGCCTGTAGAAAATGCGCCGAGAGCGCCATAAGTACAAGTGTGGCTGTCTGCACCGATAATACAGTCGCCTGCGCCGACAATTCCTTTTTCGGGAAGAAGAGCATGCTCAATTCCCATTTCGCCGACATCATAGTAATAATCTATGTCATACTTTGATGCAAATTCACGGCACTGTTTTGAGTTTGTTGCAGATTTGATATCTTTGTTAGGGGTAAAGTGGTCCATGATCATAGTGATCTTGCTCTTATCAAAAACCTTTGTAAAACCTGCTTTGTTGAATTCATTGATAGCAACAGGAGTTGTAACATCGTTGCCGTGTACAATATCAAGCTTGCAGTTGATAAGCTGACCTGCTTTAACGGAATCAAGTCCGGCATGAGCCGCCAATATCTTCTGCGTCATTGTCATACCCATATTAAATCGTCCTTTCTGATCTTAAAGTTGTACTTGCATTATAACATATTTTGTGGTATAATTCAAATACATAATAAGAATATCTGATATAAATTAAAGTTATAAAAAATAAGGAGTTATTTTCATGATTTCCGAAAGCAATCTGAACAGATATCGTCTTTTTTGCGCAGTTGCCGAATGTGAAAGCATCTCAAAGGCTGCGGAACTGAACTATATCAGCCAGCCGGCTATAAGCAAGGCAATAACCAAAATGGAAGAAAGCCTTGGAACGGTTCTTTTCAACCGTAACCATAGGGGAGTTACGCTTACCGATGAGGGAAAGATATTTTATGACGAGCTTAAAGCAGCATTTGATATAATCAAAGCAGGAGAGGACAAGCTGCGAACAATAAATGACCTTGGAATAGGCAGACTTAGGCTCGGCGCAAGCTCTGTACTTTGCAAAGCTATGCTTCTTCCATATTTAAAGGGATTTATAGTTGAAAATCCGCATATAAAGATAACGATAGAGTGCCAATCCTCGTCACGCATACATAAAATGCTTATGGACGGTATTATTGATGTCGGATTAATGGTAAAGCCGGATAATATGACCGAGCTGTCGTTCTGTTCTCTCGGTGAGATCGAGGATATTTTTATTGCCACACCGAGTTATCTTGAAAATCTTGCTCTTCGCAACGAATCGGATATATTTGAAAACGCCAATATAATGCTGCTCGATAGTGAAAATGTTTCACGACAGCATATCGACAAATTTTTTAAAGAGAACGAGATTGA
>JBJEQL010000234.1:0-2609 GCA_051881735.1 Oscillospiraceae bacterium | reverse complement strand
TGCCGATGAGCTTGGATATCACGCAGGCTGGTCAACCGAAAAATCAAAGGTACTCAACTTTCTCAAATTCAAGCTTCGCCCCGGCGATGTTGTACTGTTCAAGGCGAGCCGAGGAGTTCATCTTGAAGAGATAATTGACGAATTCTATAAGAATTGCTAAAAAGGAGAGCGCAGATATGCCGTTCTGGATAAATTTAATCGTTGCACTTACCGCATTTGCGGTTTCGGCAGTTATGGGTAAATTTCTCATTCCGCTGCTTAAAAAAATCCATTTTGGTCAAACTATATATGACAAAGGCCCGTCCTGGCACAAAGATAAGCAGGGAACACCTATCATGGGCGGTTTTATGTTCATATTAGGTTCGGCTGTCGCTATAACAATTGGATATTCGATCTATCATTTCAGAACGGCTGACATTACATTGCCCGACAATACCGGTTTATATCGTCTGCTTGCGGGATATATCTTTGCGCTTCTCAATATGCTCATCGGTTTTGCCGATGACTATATCAAGGCTGTAAAAAAACAGAACCTCGGACTTAAACCAAAGCAGAAAATGGTGATGCAGTTCCTTTTTTCGGCTGCGTTCCTCTATGTTCTGTATATACTCGGCGATACAAAAACAACGCTCAATTTTTACTGGGCAGAGCTTGATATCGGCTGGCTTTACTATCCGTTTATGCTGCTTGTGATCGTTTTCCTCACAAACGCAGTAAACCTTACAGACGGTATTGACGGACTTTGCGGCTCGGTAACAGTAATTTCCATGCTCTCATTTGTAACGCTCTGTTCTTCAATGGGATTATGGGAATACTCTATCTTCTCAATGGCTGTCGCAGGCGGCTGCCTTGGATTCCTTGTATGGAATCTTCACCCTGCAAAGGTCTTTATGGGTGACACAGGCTCGATGTTTCTCGGCGGTGCTGTCGTTGCGGTAGGACTTGTAACAAGACAGCATCTTCTGCTTGCGATCATTGCGATAGTTTATATCTGCGAGGCTCTTTCGGTCGTAATACAGGTAATATATTTCAAGATAACAAAAGGAAAGCGTCTTTTCAAAATGTCGCCTATACATCATCATTTTGAATTATGCGGCTTCAATGAATACAAAATCGTAATAACATTCTCTGCAGCAGGACTTATCGCAGGGATTATTGCAAATCTTATATACAATCTCTGCTGACGGGAGGAAAATCAATGGCAACAGCATCCGGATCTGCTCCGAAAAGAAAACTTAACAGCGCCGACCGCCGCAAGGAAATGACTCCCGAAGGCGTTTCAAGGGGCTATTCCGAAAAGCCGATATCGGGGCCGATAGATTATCCGTTTATGATAATCCTTGTCACATTGCTTGCGCTCGGTATTATAATGATGTTTTCGGCAAGCTATGCATGGGCAATTTCGGAAGGTTTTGACGGAACCTACTATGCCAAAAAGCAGATCGCAATGGCGGCAGCCGGAATAATCGGTATGCTTATCGTTGCACATTTAGATTACCACATTCTTCGCAAACCTATTATTGTTTTCGGTATTTTCGGAGTCGCAGTAGTGCTTATGCTGCTATGCCGATTCGGACCTTTTGCCGATCCGCATAACTATTCCTACCGCTGGGTAAAGCTTGGGCCTCTCCCCTCATTCCAGCCGTCCGAGATCATGAAATTTGCGGTGATCGTGCTTTTCTCATATCTTATTTCCATTAACTATTCAAGACTTAAATACGCCAAATATGGTATTATGCCGTTTTTGATATGCCTTTTGTTTGTTGTCGGACTTATGGCTATCCAGCCGCATATTTCGGGTACGGTAATTATATGCGCTATCGGCATCGTCATGATGTTTGTCGGCGGAACAAACGTCAAGCATCTTATCGGACTGGGTCTGATCGGTGTTATCTGTCTGGTCCTGCTTGTATTATTGCTGACAATGAATTTCGGATTCACCTATTTTGAAGACAGAATGATATCATGGCTCGATCCGTTCAATGAAAACGCTCCTGCGGAAACGTGGCAGACAAAGAATTCGCTTATCGCCATCGGTTCGGGCGGAATGTTCGGGCTCGGATTCGGAAATTCACGACAGAAATTCCTTTATCTCCCCGAAGCAAAAAACGATTTCGTTTTTGCAGTCGTATGTGAAGAACTCGGCTTCTTCGGAGCGATCGTTGTAATTGTTCTTTACCTGCTTTTTATCGGAAGAGGTTTCTTTATCGCATCGAGAGCAGCAGACAAATTCGGCATGATGCTCTGCACGGGACTTACTGTACAGATAGGCATACAAGCCCTGCTCAACATCGCCGTTGTAACAAATACAATACCCAACACTGGCGTATCTCTGCCATTTTTCAGCTACGGCGGAACTGCCCTTATCATGCAGCTTTTGCAGATGGGCGTTATTCTTAGCGTTTCACGCTATATAACCACTAACGAATAGAAGTGAACAAGCCTCAGCTTTGGCTACGGAAAGGAATGGTCATATAAATGAAAGTAATTCTTGCAGGCGGCGGTACGGCAGGACATATCAATCCTGCGCTTGCGATCGCTTCTATCATAACCGAACATTATCCCGATACGGATTTTCTCTATGTCGGAACGCCTAACGGAATGGAATC
>JBJEQL010000233.1:0-10495 GCA_051881735.1 Oscillospiraceae bacterium | reverse complement strand
GTAAGTCCGCTGTCGCCCTGAGGACCGCCGATAACAAAACGTCCTGTCGGGTTTACATAATACTTTGTATCAACAAGCAGTTCTGCAGGAATGGTCGGCTTTATCACCTTTTCGATGATATCTGCACGGATCTGTTCAAGAGTAACCGCTTCGGAATGCTGTGTTGA
Source organism: Oscillospiraceae bacterium (assembly GCA_051881735.1). Classification (GTDB taxonomy): domain Bacteria; phylum Bacillota; class Clostridia; order Oscillospirales; family Ruminococcaceae; genus UMGS363. The sequence goes on along the minus strand of JBJEQL010000233.1, from coordinate 10,328 downwards.
AACAACAACAGTATCAACACGAACAGGCTTATCGTCCTCATACTCAACTGTTACCTGAGTTTTTCCGTCCGGACGGAGATACGGGATAGTTCCGCTCTTTCTTACCTCTGTAAGCTTCTTTGCAAGCTTATGTGCAAGTGATATCGGCATCGGCATAAGCTCGGGAGTTTCATTGCAGGCATAACCGAACATCATACCCTGATCTCCTGCACCGGTCATAAAGCGGTCGGACTTTTCGCCCTCTTTGTGTTCAAGCGCTTCGTCAACGCCCATTGCAATATCTGCCGACTGCTCGTCAATTGAAGTGAGGACAGAACAGGTATGACCATCAAATCCGAATTTTGCACGGTCGTAGCCGATGTCGATAACAACCTGACGGGCGATCTTCGGGATATCTACATAACAGCTTGTGGAAATTTCACCCATGCAAAGCACCATACCGGTAGTTGTGCAGGTTTCGCAGGCAACACGGCCCATGGGGTCTTCTTTAAGAATAGCGTCCAAAACCGCATCGGAGATCTGATCGCAGATCTTATCGGGATGACCTTCTGTAACGGATTCTGAAGTAAAAAGTTTCTTTGACATTTTAAATTCCTCCTATAAAAATAAAAAGCACCTGAAAAAACTTTCAAGCGCAGCCGTAAAATACTAATTTTACTCATCTCTCGGATTTACACCGCAGGATTTAGCACCTTTTCTGTCAGAATGATATCTGCAATTAGGTTGCCGGGCTTCACAGGACCAGTTCCTCCGCCACTCTTGATAAGTTTTCTTCATTATAACATAATACACAGTTCAAGTCAATAGCTAAATGCAAAAAAGGTCAAAAAATATGAGGCGCTCTTTTCAGAACGCCCCATAAGATCGTTATATTATGTTACAGAACCCTGACGAACTCCGATGTATGCAGAATTTCCACCGATAGCAGCGCTGATCTTGGACTGATAATCAGTGTCCTTGGGGTTGTAGAGGATATAAACATCTCTCAATGTACCGTCTGTATCCTGAAGAGTGAGTGAATATACTGCCTCTGTATCGGAAGACGAAACCGTAGGTCTTTCGGAATATACAACGTAGTAGCTGAAATATCCTACATCTTTGCGGACAACATCGTTTCTCTTTACATAGTCACAGCTGGTAGACGGAACTACCATATATCTGTTCTCGTTTGTACCCTTTATCCACTGGATGACCCTATAATTTATAGGATCAACTGTGGGCAGCGTACTGTAAACGGTGTAGGTCAAAGCTCCGACATTAGAATTCATATCCTTGTTCTTTATGTCGTTTGCCTTTGTTTCGTCATATCCAAAAGGAACAAGCATATATCTTGATGATGCTTCAACCTTTCCTGTGGAAGCGTTGGTTTTTGAGATCGTCCATGAAAGAACCTGATCTGTCCATACTGTTGATGACGGATTTTCGGTATAAACGGTGTAATATTCATAAGTTCCCGAATACTTAGCAAAAACGGTATCAACGAAAGCTGTGTCATAGCCGTAAGGCGCAAGCACATATCTTGCCTGTGTAGTACCGTTGAAAACAACATTCTTAGTTACGATCTGGTCATTGCTCAACCTCTTCTCAGGCGTTGTATCGTAAACAAGATTGTAGCTGTAAGAGCCTACTCCCTTTGCTGCAACTGTGTTTGCATAAGCCGGGTCATAACCGTAAGGAACGAGCATATAATATGTTGTTGTGCCGTTCTGGAAACCAATGACTGTATCTGTCTGAAGTATCTTGCTTGTCGGCTTTGTTGTAAGCAGCTTATAATACTGCATATCGGCTGATACGGTGACCGGTATCGTAACCGCTACGCTGCTGTCAGTCGTTGAATAGATCTTGATCGTACCGCTTTCAGCGCTGTATCCGGTTACGGTAACATTAAGTGCATTTTTAGATGTATCTGCCGATGCTTTTACACTAAATCCGAAAATGCTTGAAGAACTAACCTTTAAGCTTGAAAGAACGCTTGAAGATGATGCATAAACCGTAAATGTCTGTGAAGCGCCCTCAGCAACGCTTACCGAAGAAACGCTTGACTGAATGGTTCCGCCGCTTGATGTGCCGGGATTGTCATCAGAAATAGTATCATCATCTCCGATAACGTCAACGGTGATATACTTATAGATCGTGTTCGGATAACTCTTTGCATAAACCTTGACCCTTGCTGTGCCGGGATTAACCGCAGTTAATGTAAGGTTGATATAGTCGCCGCTGAATTTTGCTCCCGACCATGAAGCTTTTACAACCTTTTTATTGCTGGTGGACACGGACAAAGAATGTGTTCCGATTGCCTTGATACGGATCTTCTCGGTATCACCGGGGTCAAGCTCGGTGCTGCTTTTTGCAACAGAGATCTTACCTGCAACAACATTTACCTTGCATTTAAGGGTCGTTGAACCGGTCTTTGCATAAATGTATGTTGAGCCGACCTTCTTTCCGATAACCTTACCGCTGCTTGAAACCGTAGCAATGTTCTTGTTGCCTGTTGACCATGTAACACTGCTTGTAGTGCCGCTGACGGAAAGCGTTGTCGAATAACCCTTTGTAAGTGAGATCGATGTTTTATTAAGCTTTACCGACGCTGCAGAAGACGGAACAGCAGCTACTGTTACTATCATCATAAACGCAAGGAGTGTGCTCAAGAATGATTTAAAGAAGTTTTTACTCATACGCCATACCTCCTATTATGTTAATTGTGGGATTTTCACTTTATGTCTATTTTACCATTACATACAGAAAAAGTCAATTAAAAAGGAAATACAATAGAATTACAATCCGGTAACATTTGCAATTATTCAACTGTTTTCTTATATTTTTCCCATGCCTCATCTGCCAGAAATTCACACCCCTCACCCTTAGTGAGAATGAACCTTTTTTCGGCTTCTTTCATTCCGTGCGGCGTCACCTCATAAACACATAACGAATCGCCTCTGACCTGTAAATCCGGTTTATTCGCATAAACGGTGTAATATTCGTATTCTCCGCTGTACATTGCAAATGCAGAGTTGGAATAAGCCTCGTCATAGCCATTCGGAACGAGTACATATCTTGTAACCTTTTTTCCACCATAGTTTACAGTTTTGTTGAGAATAATATCGTCCTTTTCCTGCTTGGAGGGAGTTTTCTCATAAACGGTGTAGTAATCGTACCAGTCCGCAGCCTCAGCAAGGACGGTCGCAGCATGGGCAGGATCGCAATCCTTGGGTTCAAGGACATAGAAGGATTGATCTGAACTGTTTACAAGCTTGTAAACGACATCTGTTCTTGTGCGTTTATTAGGCTCTCTGTTCCATACTGCTACGTCATAAGCGTTGTTTGTAACGGTAACAGGTATAGAAACGCTCAGCTTTTTATCCTTGAGGGAATCGATCATTACATTTCCCGTACCCTCAACGAAACCGCTTACTTTTACATTAATAACGTTTTTCTCGCTGTCAATAGCTGTTTCAACATCAAAATTATGCTTTGCAGTAGATGAGATATTCAGATCCTGCAGCTTTAACGATGACGAACCAACGGTAAACTCTGCTGTGAGGTTCTCGTTGACCTCAACATAATTCACAGAAATATCCAATCCCGATTTTGAGACCGTGCTTACGACCTTTCCTGTACCGACCTTGATCTCAACATATTTGTAAACACTCTTTTCATAGCTCTTTGAATATATCTTGATCTTTGTCGTTCCGTCAGAGATACCCTTGACATTTACGGTCGTAATATTGCCATTGAAGCCGTCTTTTGAAAGTGCCGCTGTTGCTATGCTTTTATCCGCAGTTGAAACTGCAAGATCATGTGTTCCAATAGCATTTACCGAAACATCAACTGTTTTACCCTTATCGACCGAGAACTTGTTTCCATTTGTAGCAATACTGCCGGCCTTAACGGTGACTTTGCACTTTAATACGCTGTCTCCCACCGTCGCTCTGACCGTAGTGGAGCCAAGCTTCTTTCCGGTAACCTTACCTTTGCTTGAAACTGTGGCAATGGTTTTGTCATCGGACGACCATTTAACCTTGTCCGATGTTCCCATCACGCTCAACGTTACGGTACATCCCTTTACAACGGAAACGGAGCTTTTACTGATAGCAATTTTTTTCGCTGATGCCGGAACTGCCGCAACCGTTACGATCATCATAAGTGCAAGCAGCACACTCATAAACGATTTTATAAACTTTTTGCCCATATTCTATACCTCCTGCTTCAATTAATGTGGGATCATGCTTTAATTAATAATATTTTACCATTTTAGTTATAAAAAGTCAATTAAAAAGGAAATACAATAGCATTACAACATGGTAACATTTATATAGTTATTCCATTTTCAAAAACAATACCGCACCGTCGCTGCCCGACATACGCAGGCAGTCCGGACTGTGCGGTAAATAATTTATCTTGGGGTTCCAAACATCTGAACCCAATACACACCTGATTTTCCAACGCCAAGCTGCGTGAAATCACTGCTGAGGATATTTGCTTTATGTCCGGGAGAATTCATCCACATATTAACTACATATTCAGCAGAAGATGTTCCGTATGCAATGTTTTCGCCGGCAGCCCAATAGCTGTATCCTGCTTCGTCCATTGCGGTAAAACACTTGCTTCCGTCCGGTCGTGTGTGACTAAAATTTGACACTATTTCCTGCGCTCTGACATCTGCAGCAGAACAGAGTGTTGAGCTAAGCGTCAGCGGTGACACACCTGCTTTTTCACGCTCAATATTGCAGTAGTAGAGTACCTGCTCGGCATAGCTCATACCGGATGTCGGGTCGGATGACACTTCGGTAGTCTTGTCTTTGCCGGAATCTACGGTTACCTGAGTATTATTTCCGGAAGATGAACCTTTGACCTTTACAGTAATATATTTATATACCGACTTAGGGTACTTCTTCGAATAGACTTTTATATAGGTTTCACCTGCCGAAACGCCCTTTATCGTAAGATAGATCGAATTTCCGTCCCATTTTGCGTTCTTCCAGCTTGCCGTTGCAACTTTTTTATCGCTCGACGATACAGAAAGTGAATGACTTCCGACAGCGGTTATCTTGACCTTTGTCGTTTTTCCTTTATTAAGAGTAACGCTGGATTTTCCGACAGAAATCCTGCCAAGTACGACCTTGACCTTGCATTTAAAGGTCTGATCGTTCACCTTTGCGATTATGTATGTCGTACCGGTCTGTTTAGCAGTGACCTTACCTTTGCTTGAAACAGAAGCAATAGTGCTGTCCTGTGACGACCATTTTACCGTCTTGCTTGTTCCACTTATTTTCAGCGTTGTGGTATAACCTTTTACAAGAATTACCGATGTTTTGTTGATCTTAACTGTTGCAGCGGACGATGGTATGACTGCAACCGAAATAACCATTGCCAACGCAAGCATAAGCGCACTGAATGACTTGATTATTTTACCCATGATCTTCCTCCTATAACATAAATATATATACCTTTTTATTATATCATTTAAGGATATCAAAGTCAAGCAAAATGCAGCACATTGCTGGATATTGACTGCAGCACATTGCTGGATATTGACAATTGAACAATTATTTTTGTACGAATATTTCAAAACCCGTTGACGAAAGTGGCTTCTGATGTTATACTATTCATTGGAACAACTCCTTTTTTGATACTGTGTTTTGGTGGTACTTAACATTATATCATTTTTGGAGTTGTTTTTCTATTTTTTTCTGTCACCTATCTATTGTAACATAACACATAACAAATGCAGCACATTGCTGGATATTGATCTAATCAGCGTCTTCCTGATTAAATGCAAAAATGCATCTTATGTATTGTCTTTTATAGGAAAATATGCTATACTATGAAAAAGGAGGAATTTACATGGAACTGCTTAAAGAACTGAAAAAAATCGGAATAAAAAAATTTCTTTGGCTTACCGCCGCAGGAATCATCAACGCTTTCGGTATAACAATGTTTCTTGCGCCGGTCAACCTCTACGACAGCGGCATCTCGGGTACATCAATACTTCTTTCAAGCCTGACGCCCGACTTTTTTTCACTCTCATTTTTTCTTATCGTGCTTAACGTGCCCCTATTCCTTTACGGAGCAAAAAAACAGGGCGTGATATTCACTTCATCAGCAATTTATGCCGTTCTTGTGTATTCGCTGACTGCATGGCTGATAACGGACGTTCTGCCGATAGACGTCAGCTTTGTTTCTCCGCTTGCAGGCTCGGACCTGCTGCTCTGCTCTCTGTTCGGCGGACTTATTTCCGGAATAGGCAGCGGACTTGCAATTCGTTCAGGCGGCGCAATGGACGGAATAGAAATAATGGCGGTCATATTTGCGAAAAAGGTAGGCATTTCAGTCGGAACGTTCGTAATGATATATAATATCCTGCTTTACATAATCTGCGGCATCATTCTCAAAAGCTGGATATTGCCGCTTTATTCGGTCGTTGCCTACACAGCGGCGCTGAAAGCGGTAGACTTCATAGTTGAAGGTATTGACCGTTCAAAATCAGCGTTTGTCATCACCGACAAAGCTGAGGAAGTCAGCGCAGCATTATCTGAAGAGTTCGGCTGCGGCATTACGCTTATAGACGCAGTCGGATATTACTCAAAATCGCCGAAAACCGTGCTTTATATCGTAGTAAACCGCTTCCAGATCACCCGAATGAGGAGCATCGTGCAGAACTGTGACCCCACAGCGTATGTGACCATATCGGAAGTGGCAGATGTGTTCAGATTCAATACGGCAAAGCCGGAATGATGTATAGTTTGGAGAGTGGAGTTTGGAGTTTGGAGTTTGGAGAGTGGAGTGTGGAGTTGATTTATTGCGTAAATGATTAACACATAAAAACGACCTGTTTTCTTAGGCTTTTGCCTTTGGAAACAGGTCATTTTTATGTTCAAAAAATAATGATTCCGAATTAAACAATCCTACATTTAACCGGGATGGGAAAACCGTTCCCACAGAATTGCATCTGCTTTACGCAAGAAAATAATTTCATATTTTCTAATTCCGCATTAACTCCACACTCCAAACTCCAAACTCCACACTCCAAACTCCACACTCCAAACTCCAAACTCATAAACTCATCTCCTGATAAGCTTGAAAAGTACGCTATTCTCAAACTCAAGCGGACGGTTATAACGGAAAAATACTATTCCGTCAAACGGTGCTTTCACCTGCGAGATCACTTCTCCCTCCAATGGATCATAGATCTCACAAAGCTGATCGCCCTTGGAAAACTTATCGCCTGCATTTACTTTCGGAATGTATATTCCTGCAATATTGGAATGTATCTGCACGACATCTTTTTCGCTGATTATTTCGGTAAGGTATCCTCCCTTGCCGCTTCCGATAATTATACCCTGTCGCGTCATAAACCTTATGACGCTTTCAACGGCATCCGCACCCGATCTTACATCTATATTATCGGTGGAATTTAGGAAAAACGAAAATGCATTCGTTTCCCATATCTGCCAGTTATAATTGAGTGTTGTCGTATCGTATGGACGAGGCTCTCTTACAAATGCATAAGGCAGACCGAAATCCCTCATCTTTTCGGGGTCGGTAAATCCCGTATGCATAACCTTTACATGGGTAAGAAAATCACCCGGCTGATAAAAGCTTGCAAACTGGATTCCAAATTTATAGCCGCGAAGCTGTTCAAAAAGTCCGTCTGCGATACGCTGTGTGGTTTCGCCGAGGTTATAACCCGGGAACATACGGTTTATATCGGTATTATCCATTGTCCAGAAACGCTTTCCGATATTCATGCTGTAATAGTTTACGCAGGGAACGACCATTATCTCGCAGCCATCGGCAATTCTTCCGCAGGATTCTATTCTTTGCAGCTCCTTTATGATCTGCGAGCAGACATACATCTGCTGTATCTCGTTACCTCTCATTGCGCCAACTATGCAAATGGATTTTTCTCCGCTGCCAAACTTATATCCAAGAATGTCAAGGGGCTCTCTGTACGGAGATTCGATCGAATATAATGTGCATTTACGCATTATTCTTACCTCCTAAAATTCTCGCAATAAGTGAACCGCCGTATACAACGGGGAATTCTCTGAGCGTGAATATCTTTCCTGCGCATGGAGCGGTGACATATTCCTCCACACGTCCTGTCGCTGGGTCAAGAACATCGCCGATGTGTGCGCCCTTTTCTATATCTATCCAATGCTCAACGCAAGGAACGAAAATTCCTGCTGCTGAAGAATTAATGAATTCAACGTTATGGTCGGAAGATAAAATAGGCTCTCTGACCGGATTCGTATTGCCGTTCCATACTCCGACATTTTTCAGCAGATTCAAAATGCCGTCAAAAAGCTGATCGCAGTATTCCTTTGTAATACGCATACCAACGCCCATTTCTACAACAAGGGTCTTTGTGCCCAACTCGTTAAGGCTGTATGCAAGCGTGGATTCCAATACCGTAGCCGCAGAATGGACCCAAATATAGTCAATGTTGAGCATTTTTGCATACGGCACAAGCTCGTCCGCTGTTATCTCATTTATTCTGACCTGAGGTATCTCTTTAAGATAAATGTTGCTTGAATGGATATCTATGCAGATATCCGCACCCTTGATATCGGAAATGATATCGGCAGCAATACATTCCGCCATTGTACCCTCCGATGTACCGGGAAAGATTCGGTTCATATCCAGATCGAACATCGGGATTCCTCTTGTAATGGAATCGATGCCGAGAGGATTCAACGCCGGATAAATATCGACAATTCCGTTCAATGCGGAAGAATGTTCACTCAAATAACCGGCAAGCTTGGCGCAGACATACTGTCCCTCAAGCTCGTCACCGTGCGTACCGGTCACGATACACACCCTTTTTTTCCCTTTCAGGCTAATATTTGGATTTGTGATGCGGTTTCTCTTGATGACAAGATTTTCATTTACCGCAAGACCTGCCTGTGCTATCGTCTTTACCAACAGTATCACCCTTTCACTTTACAATTTCCCTTATATCAGATCTCCATGACCGAAGAAAATATCTCCTGCGTACAACTTCCGCTGCCTAAATACAGTCCCCTTTCAATGGGACAGTCGGAATAATCTCTTCCGTGGCAGATCTTTATGTAATTATCACCGCAAAAGCAATTGTTGGCAGGGTCAATACCTATCCAGCAATTACCGTCATTGATCTCTGCCCATGCGTGAGTTTCTCCGCTCTGATATGCAAGTCCCGATACATATCTGCATCGGATGCCGCCAAGTCGGCACAACGACAAAAAAATGTGCGTGTAATCCTGACATACTCCCACACCTGAGGCAAATGCCTCTCCTGCAGTCGTATTTACATTGGTTACACATTTTTCGTATCTCATTGAATTATACAGCTTATCCGCTATCATCATGGCATTCTCTGTTACTCCGCTGTTAAGCTCCGGTCGAATTCTGTCAAAGAAAGACGTTATCCCTTCCGTTGGTTCAGTCAGCTTTGAGCTGAAACCGTAGATATACGGCGCTTCTCCCGATATTCTATACTCAGCTTTTACCGCAGCGATGCCTTTTATCTTAAAAGAAAAGCTGTTGTGCGCTTCGGATATTCTTCCGCAAAGCAAGGAATTTCCAAAGCTGTCATTACTGCACCATATCCCTTTGTCATCGGGAGTAATCATGCAGCGAAAATCACCGATTATCTGCCTGTCGTCGGAAACAGGCAGACATCGGAGAGTAAAACAATGGGAAAATATATCATTCCCGAATTGAAGCCCGGTGCTGTACTCAAACGCAAGCTTTTTCAACAACTCTATCCTCGAATAAATGCTCTATGCAGTATATAGCTTCATTCCGACATTCTTTCCAGGCTTCTCCCCTTGAGATCACTTCTTTGAGTCCGTTGTATGAGCTGCGGTTTATACCGCTTGCAAAACTATCAATATAGTGAGCGAGATACGAAACAGCTTTTTCAATTTCTTCAGCCGGATATTCAAGTCTGAGGAAGAGATCGACTCTTTCAACAGCTTTTCCTATGTAAATAACATCCTTTGCGTCAAAATCGGTCATATTGTTATCGATGCTTCCCCAGAAAGCGTATATCTCATCTCTCACCGGAAGAAGATCGTAACGGAGCTTGGTCGTTCCCTCGCTCTTTTTAAGCTTGTCCACAGCCATCTGCAGATAAGAAAGCGACGGGGTTTTGATAGTTTCACGGAGAACAATGCCGTTTCCGAGTGCTCTGTCCAGATTTGAAAGTATCGAATCGGGAACATCGGCGCTGAAAATATATCTGTTCAGGAAATCGTCCGAGTCGGTGTAAATATCGGGAACAGAGATCTGCTCAAGGTATTTTTTGTAATGATACTGATCGACATCGATCATAACATCGTAAT
>JBJEQL010000232.1:3678-10523 GCA_051881735.1 Oscillospiraceae bacterium | reverse complement strand
TCTCCTTGACTTCCTGCGTCGTCATTCTCTCCCTCCTTAGGTCGTGTCTAAAATTTTATCATTCGCTTTCAAGCATTGTCGCTATGTCTTCAAGGATCATTTGTTGCCTCGCTTTCTAAAAATCTTTTATATTCCATGCAAAGGTCGTCAAAATCTTTATATAACACAATCTCCTTTTTATCGGCGGTATTTAATATTGCACCGATAACGCAATATGCAATCAAACTCGCCAGTTCTTCAACGTTCATATCCTTTATGATATCATAGTTTGTTGGAATTCTTTCTTCAAAATCGCAGCAGCATTCAGCGTAATTGCTGTTTACCGAATATGGTTTACCGCATTTTCCGACTTTTTTACAATGTCTGCAAAGTTTCATCTTTTGCCCTCCTGTTCGTCCATCTTTGCCCCACAGTTGGGGCAGTAGCTGTGAGCGTAATTGCTTAAATCGTTATCTGGGTGTAAACAACAACTACACACCCTGTCGTGAAAATATCCTGTGTTCCAATGTCCGTGACGAACAGGCTCTGATTCTGCTAATTTAGCTTCCAGTTCATCAATATATTTCAACGCTCGTTTGCAGGTATCTTCAACACATTCGTCTGCTATTCCGATGCCACCACGCTTCATACGTTCAAAACTGTTAATGCATTGCTGCAAATCGTTCTGTACGATTTTTCCTGCGTATTTATGTTTTGACATTGTCACCGACTCCTTTCCTTATACTGTTTGTAGTTGATATATAGCGATAATGTCAGAATAACAGCTATGATGCTATCGACTTTCCTTGTTTGGATTTCGCCATAAAGAAGCAATTCCAGTCCACACCATACGACTTGAACCAAAAACGCTATTGTTATGCTTACTGCAAGGTCACGCATTGTCATTGTCAGACCTCCATTAACTAAAATTCTTCGCAAGTGCTTTTTCCGCTTCTTCACGGCTCAAAAATAAGCTTTTTCCAAATTCGTTTATATCCTCATCAAATCCGTCAAGCCAAATTCGGAGGTTTGATACCTCCAACGCTTCAAGCTCATCTATCTGATAGCGCTTGTTATCGTCGTTGTAATATATGCAGTAAACAGTATCACCGGGCTTTACAGCTGTTTTTTTGATGCTGTATTTTCCGTATGTATGCTCAATATCTGCAAAAAGAGATATCGCTTCGATGTCGTAGTATATAGTCTTGATGCTTGTCTTGATATTATAGTCTTTTTCAATTCTGTTTTTTATCGCTTTTACGCTGATAGCCTTATCGGCATTCAAAAGCATCGTATATACCGCCAGTACACGAATGTTACGATCGTTAGTTCTTGCTGTCATCGTCAGACCTCCCTTACAGCTTAAGCGTTCCGACGCTGCCGATTTGAGTGCAATTGTTGCCGTTTTGATTAATTATCATTTCAAAGCTTCGTCTGTTCCAAGCCTTGACGGTTTCAGCCCTTGTAGCATCTCTTGCCGTTCCGTCTTTGTAAGTGTAGCCGAATGATGTTGCGCTGCTGCATTTACTGCAGCTGATCATATAAAATTCATTGTCAACATGTTCGAGTTCAACTTCTCCACCGCAGAACGGGCAAGGCTTTAATTTGATTTCACGCATTTTTAAACCTCCAAAAATTTATATTTTCTTCATCTGTGCAGAAATGTGCAAAATTTATGTAAGCTCTCTATATCTGATATATAGAACTCTAACATTGAAAATGCACATTTCTGCACAATCGGTTAAAGAGGGACGTCTTCCCATTGCTGTTCCGGCTCGGACGAGGAGTAACAATCGGGGTCTATCTTGTACCCCCATATCACATTATGATACGTTACACCGTTTACCGTTCCCGAATCGTGCAGCATATTCTTGCTTCGCAAACCTGCCATAAAGTTAGTTTTGTTTTCAGCATAATAACCATTTGCCTGGCACCATTCACGGTAGATCCCGAATACATCGCTGACCTTGCAATTTGTCATTGGTTCGGCAATAAGGCACTCACCGATGAACAGAGCAAGACGATCACTCGAATTCTGATATTCCGCCGTTGCCGATGCGACCTCTTCGGGGCGTTTCAGACCTTCCGCCTTGTAGAGCCTTAACCCCTCCAGGCACCAGTTGAACAGACCCGAAATGTTCTCCTGCGTTTTCAGCTTTTCTTTCAGCTCCGGATCGCGTTCATCATCTCCGAAATGCTTGTCGAAGGTAACAACATTTACACGATCCGATGCGAAAAGTGTATCATCATTAACGTGCGGTAGATAGTTCGTGTTGATGAACAGCTTGAACGACGGCACAAACTGAAACTCACGCTCATGAAGATGCCGTGCGGTTATAGTGTCACGCCCTGTGAGCGTTTTCAGTAATGCCGCATCGAAGACCATCTTCTTTGACGGCTCGGAGCTGTTCAGAAAGCGCACGCCCTTGAGCCTTGCGATATCTCCCGAAGCCTGGCGGCTGTCCTTGTTCTGCTTTCCTGCGAACGTTTCGGGAGCTGCCGCCATTGCATAGCCCCGTTCGTTGCCCATCATATACGACATCGTTTCCATAAGCGTTCCCTTGCCGTTTCGTGAAGTCGCACCGTAGAGAATGAAGAAACATTCCTGCGAAGTATCACCCGTAAGACTGTAGCCGAACGCCTTCTGCAGATAGCGTATCTTCGCCGTACTGCCGCACATTACCGTTCCGATGAACTTCTCAAACTCGGCGGAGCTTGCGTTTTCATCATAAACAACGTTTGATATCTTGCTTATGAGGTCTTTCGGATTGTGCGCACGGAAATACCCCTGCCGAAGATCGTATGTACCGTTGACGCAGTTGAACAGCCATTCGTTTCGGTCGAAGTCCTCGGATTTTATGAAATAACCGTCCTGCGCATCCTTCAGCATAGTTTCACGATAGCGCCGCTGCGCAAGCTTTGCCACATTTTCAAGATAGACCTTTTGTCGGCTCTCGTCCGTGATATTTGTGCCGTAATGAACAAGAGCCGTGTGAAGTTCCTTTGCATAGCGCATTGCGATCATTCCGCCCGTGTCCGCCTGCCAGTAACCGTCCCGGTAAACATACCATTCCTTTGCCGTGACGTTATAACGGCAAACGTCCTTGAAAACTTCCGCAAAAAGCTGACCGTTCCCTTTGTCGTTGCAGGAAAAGCGTTCGTGCGGACGGAGCTTTGCAAGCCGTTCGGCTATGAGGTTATTAACGGGAGTATTGCTTTCAAGCTCTCGGTTGATATTTTCGGCCGTCTGAGGAGCAGGGGGAACGTACTTGTCCGTCTTGGCGGCAGCTTCCATGATCAAGCGCCCGGTTTCATTGATGCCTATTTCGGCAACAATATCGGAAATATCGCCTTTAGGCTTTAATGAGGGGTAAATATCGGCGCTTCGGATAAGCTTTACAGCCTTTGCGTACTTGCGTATCTTTGCCGCCGCTCCGTAGCCGTAGCCTTCGCCCGGTTCGTCATTGTCCATAATGATGCAGACGTTCTTTCCCGAAAAATACGGACAGTATTCATCACGCCATTTTGCGCCTGCGCCGTTCGGTGAGGTCGTAGCCGTGAATCCCATCTTTTCAGCCGTTTCAACGTCCTTTTCACCCTCGACTACAACAATAGTTTCGGAAGAGGAGGAAACAAGCTTGTGAAGGTGATACAGCGGAAGCTTCGTGCCGTTCAGACCCTTTATATATTGCCCTCGTTCAAGACGATACCAAATAGCTGTCTTGCCTTCACCGGTATCGTATATCTGCTTCTTTGCAATGTTCGCGCCCTTTTCATCGGTGTAAATATGTTCACGCAGCAGCGTCCACTTGCTTTTTTGTTCCTTTTCGGGAAAACAGTCCGATTCGGAAAGACCCACCGCACGAATTATGTCCGAAAAAGTGCAGCCCTTCTTGCAGTCAAAAAGCACTTTTCCGCCTTCCTGCTTTATGTAAAGGTGCTGCTTGGTATCTCCGCAGGCAGGACAGTCCGCACGGTATTGACCGCCGTTTCCGCTTACGCTGCGGAAATGTGATAATATATCATCAAAATTCACTCATTCACCCCCAATATCTGTATGTCGGGTTCATTCGGCTGTGTTTCTGCGCCTATGATATGGGAAATGCGATCGCAGCATTCACAGCTTTCGGAATTCTTCCGACAGCCATATAAAGCCGTTTCAAGCTTCTGCATTTCCCGAATAGTTTTTATATTCGCCTTGGATATCACAGCAAAGCTGTTCCAATCCTTGATGAAAGCCGTCTTTATGTCGGTGAGCTGTTCCTTTGTATAGACCTTGCTGCGGTATAAGGCGTAGACCGCCGCCATAAAGCGGAAGTACACACGGTAATGAAAAGCGTCGTTCCGTGTTATCTCCGCAGGAATGACCTCGGGACGGTTGTATGCCGCCTTTTCAAGATAGGCAAGTAGCTCGTTTTCATTCATTCGGATCAACTCCCAAAAGTCGGACAGCATCCTCGGCACTTCGGCATATACCCGAAATAGCGCCATACTGCCGCATCTGTTCAAGGAAACACAGCTGATCGGAGCTTGGCTTTCCCTTCGGCGTTTTCACCTCTATAAAGAAAGCCTTTCCGTCCGACTTACGAAATCCGAAGAGATCGGAAAAGCCTTTCGGAACGCCTGTATCGAAGTGCCGTCCGTCGTATGTCCTGCCGCTCCCGACATTTACTCTGAAAACAATGCAGCTCTCGGAAAGTGCAAGACGTATTTTGTTCTGAATTATGTGTTCTTCTGTCATTTTGTTCTCCTATCGCCAAAGATTCAGTTCTTTAGAAGCATAATACACCCACCCCGGCTTGTAACCCTTGTTCTTGGCAAATGCCACAAGCTCCTCGTGGTTTCGGCACTCCTTCGGCTGCTGATAATGCCGCACCGTTTCGGTGATACGCTCCAGCTGAGCTTCTTTTGATTCCTTTATGCTGCGCTCTTTCACGGGATAAACATATCCGCATTTTGGGCAGCTTTCCGCAGGCTGATGAGTGTAAAAGCATTTCGGACATTGAACGATGTTCAGATCATCGTCTGTTTTATCCTGCTCTGATCTCTTCGGTGTACGCTTAGGGGATAAGCTCCATTCGATCTCATGATCCGGAAGACCGAAGCGGTGAACGTTTCCAACGTGATCGATAATAACTGCACGCTTGCCCGGTTTATACCTCATGCAGCGCATAGCCTGCTGAATATACAGCGTCAATGATTTTGTAGGGCGCATAAGTATCACCGCCGAGCAGTCGGGAACATCAAAGCCTTCCGAGATAAGGTCAACATTGCAGAGGATCATCAGCTCACCGTCACGGAATTTTCGTATAATTTCCTTGCGCTCCGCTTTCGGAGTATCACCGTCAATGTGTTCTGCCGAAATGCCGTTTGCACGGAATTCTGCTGCCATTGCTTTGCTGTGTCCGATAGTTGCGCAGTAGCAGACCGCCTGACGTCCCTCTGCGAGTGTATGATAATAGCTTATGACATCGCCATAGATCTGCGGCTTGCTGAGAGCCTTTTCTATATCGTCCGGGTCAAAATCTCCCGTGCGCTTGGTTTTAAGTCCCGAAAGATCGGCAACGGACGGCGCATAGTAGTCGAAATCCGAAAGGCAGTTTCTGCTGATAAGCTCACGAACGGTCGGACCGATGATAAGGCAGTCGTTTACTTCACCAAGACCGCTTCCGTTCAGCCTTATCGGAGTTGCTGTAACTCCGATGCAGCATACATTGTTCCAATGGTCATATATCTTTCTGTAGCTTGCCGCAAGGCAATGGTGGTTTTCATCGGTGATAATAAGCGCAGGCTCAAGCATTCGGTCAAGCCTGCGTGAAATGGTCTGAACCATACCTATTTCGCACAATGTCATATCTACGCCATAGCTCGAAAAGGTGTTGTATATCTGTTCGCACAGCTCCTGACGGTGAACGAGGAATAACACTCGCTTGCCGTTGTCGGTCGTCCGCTTTGCCATATCTGCAACAGTTATGCTCTTTCCTGCACCGCACGGCATAACAACGCACGGCCGTTTGTAGCCGTGCGTCCATGCAGAATGAACATCGCTTATCGCCTTTATCTGATAGTCACGAAGTTCCATACAGCATCATCAGAATGGTATATTGCTGTTCGGAGTGATTTCTTCAAAATCGCTGAGATCAACCGGTGCAGTCGGCTGAAAGGTCTGATAAGTATTCGCAGGTGCGCTGAAGCCCGATGCAGCAGCTCCCGTATCATCGAGAAGCTTGTCCTTCGGAGCCGGAACGCCCTTTCGTATTTCCTCAACGCTTCTGAAGGAAAAGCATTTTGTCGAGAACTTCTTTGTACCGTCATTTGCAAGATACTGCTCACGGCGGAACAGACCGCCGATAAGCTTGCCCTTGAAGCAGGCCGAGTAACCGTCACCCCATACGAGCTTGAACCCGGGATTGGAACGCTCTACGCAGGTATTGAAGGTTTTGAGACCTCTGTTCGTTGCACCCGATGTATCGAATACAAGCTGATTAACGATGCAAGGCCACTTCTTGTCCTGGCGGTTGTCATTTTTGAACATTTCCGTATAGTAACCCTTGTGAGGGCCTTCGGCAATTTCAAGTCCGATCTTGAGCATAGGCGCACCGCTGCTCTGCGCTATGGTTTCCTGCACCTGCATTATACGGCAGACATATCCGCCCGGTTCGAGCGGTGTGTTGTAGGTGTATTCCTGAACCTGATCATAATCGTTTGGTTTATTCATTGTTGGATTCCTCCTTGGTTTCAATGTTGTAATATTCTCTTATGGTGTTGTCAACGAAGAGCAGATCGTTGTCAATGGAAAGCTCTTCAAACATTCCCATAGGCGACTTGCTTACTGCTCCGTCGCTGTACTGCGTGATGAAGCGGTG
>JBJEQL010000232.1:0-3578 GCA_051881735.1 Oscillospiraceae bacterium | reverse complement strand
TTCCCATAGGCGACTTGCTTACTGCTCCGTCGCTGTACTGCGTGATGAAGCGGTGTTCGTTTCCGTTCTCGATAACGCACCGAAGAACGATCGTGAACATACCTTCAAGACAGATCTTCTCGTCAAGCAGCTTGCCTATCGTTTTAGGCTTTATCTCCCCGAAATCATTCGTGTCCTCGTGCATGATGATATATACGATCCTGTTTTCGGGGAGCTGTTCAATGATGAACTGTACCATGTTCCAGTAGTTGTCCGCAAGGGTATTGTATAAGCCGAAAACGGCATTTCCTGCAGCGTGCTTGGAATGGTTTCGCATAAAATAGTTGGTGATAAGATAGCCTGCATCGTCAATAATCATTGACGGAGCCTTGCTCCTTGAAAGCAGGCTGAGTATCTTGTTGTAGTCGTCCGTCTGCATAGACGGTATTGTTCCTCGGAACGGCAAAGGCTTGTTGATAGCTTTGATAAGACCGAACCTGCTGTTGTTCACACAGTTTCGCAGGCTCGAAGTCTTGCCCGTTCCCGATTTTCCTATGATAAGTACGGGGATTCCCATAGATCACAGCTCCCTTCCGTCGGATAAGATAATTCGATTGTTTGAATAGACCTCGGCATATCCCGCGTTTTCAATAAGCAGATTTGATATCCTATCAAGGTATTTGCCTGCTTCAATCCGTGAATCACAATAATTACCGGAAGGATTTTTGTAAAAAAACGCATTAATTATCTCTTTTTTTCCGGAAGTCATTATCATACAAATATTGATAGCTCCGTAATCGCTGTAATTTTCGTCTTCTGCTTCAAACGCAGCGATATTTTCTGATTTGGCAACAAGAAAAGTGCCGAGTATATTCTTGAAAAATATTATCATAGACCATTATTCCTTTCAAAATCAAGCGGACAAAAAGGGCCTATGTGATTTTCGGGATAGGGGATAAGCTCCTCATTAAGTCCGCACTTACGGCTGCTTATGCGATAAAAACGGCATTGGCGGCAGCATATCTCTGATTTATCTTTGAAATCAATGGGAAAGAATGCCTGCACTGTTGCTGTGCCGATTATGTAATCTTTAACACCGCTTGAAAAATCTGCCATTATGCCCACGTCCTTTCGCAGCAGCACTCGCCGAAAGTGTCATCGCCTATCTTAAATATCGTATCGCCTTCATATATAGGCTTTCCACAGCGGTCGCAGTATGCCAAGGGCTGTTCCTCGGCATCGTTGCACTGCGATTCATAGCTTTTTACAGCTGTTTCAAAGCCATAGTCGTTTATACTCATTGCTGCATCTCCTCGATAAAATCACTCACAACGCCCGTGAAGCTGTTCAGCCTTAATCTGAGCTTGTTCACGGTCTGCGGTGTGAAATTGCTTTCCGAAACGAATTCAAAGCAGCGTTTCAAGGCTCTGTAAGCGTCATTGTACATATCCTCGAAGAAATTCTCTATCTGCTCGGAATCCTCGCCGATCGTCATAAGACGTTCTTTGAGTTCGGAGATCTCCTTGTCCTTGCTTATGCCCTCACTCTGCATCTCACGAAGCCGCCTGTCGCACTCCATATCCTTCGCACGGAGCAGCTCTCTCGATCTCTCGGCGGCGATGCGCTCAATCTCTTCATCATTGGGAACTGCAACATCAATAGGTCGGTTCTCCAGCTCTTTTACACGCCGTTCATACTCGATATTTTTGTTTTCGGCATATTCGGCACGCTCTTCCGCCTTGCGAACATCATCTTCGCTTATTTCAAGGCTTTCCTTGACCTGCGCGAGCTGCTGTTCAAGTTCAGAGTTGCGTTCACGTTCTTCGTTGAGTTTTTCAAGGTTTGCTTTGCTTGCCCTGTGAAACTGTTCCTTTTCTGCGGTCAGAACGGTATTATGTTCTTCGGCGACTTCAAGTTTCTTCTTCATAGCTATGTAGTCCTTATGTGTTGTAATATCGCCGTTCATGACCCGCTCGACAAGATCGGGAGGGGCGGAAGGCTTTGCAACTTCATACTGCAATGACTTCGACAAGCTGTCAAAAAGCTGTGCCTGCTCGTTCGTAAAAATTTTTGACGAACGGAACTTAAACACGCTAATCATATTGTATATGGTTTGCTTATTGAATCCCATTGAAGTGATCCACTTCTCAAAAACGCCGTTGTTCTCGCCAAAACCGTGCTTTGCAAGCTTTTCCTGAGCTTCCGCAAATATCCTTCCACAGTTTGCTGTGAAGTTCATATATTCGTTTTTTAGCTGTTCTTCCTTGTGACGAAGATAGTCGCCAAGCTCCGCAGTAAGTACAGCGTAATTGAATGTTCCGGAGATTTCTTCGGCACGTTCGGGTCGAACAGGAGCAGGAGGTTCGGAAGGCTTGTCCGGTAGTTTTACACGCCAAGCTCTGTCCGGTCTGCGCTGATTTTTGTCAAAATACATTTCGTCCACCAGTCCTCGCTGTTTTGCTCCATCGTAGTAGATCAAGCGGCGGCTGCCGTTTTCTCCAACAACGATTTTTTCAATCAATACCGCTTTATACCAATCATGGGATTCTGTACTCTTATCCATAATAATGATCTCGCCGACCATTTCTGCGATCTCGTCAAACGTCAGCTCATCCCCGAGCATATCTTCCTCGACCAAGCTTCCCGGTATCGGTATTCCTTTATATGCGTTCAAAGCATTTATAATGTTTGCCCATTGCTTGGGAGGTATCGTACTTCCGAGCTGTTCCGTCTGGGCTTCAATGTCTGCGATAGTATTTATCCCTGCACGTTTCAAAGCATTAAATGATTTTACATCGAGGTCGAGTATTTCAATGCTTGGAGAGGAGGTTTCTTGTTTTATATCCATACCGCACCTCACAAAATCTTAAAAATACTGTAAACAATATCCCGGATGCGAGAGTATAAATGATGATCGTCAATTTCTTTTTCGATCTCTCTACGCCGAGCAGCTTTAACGCCTTTACACATTTTCAGTTTATTCAACTCTGTGTTGTATTCCTCGGCAACCACCATAGCATCTGTGAGAGAACCGCAGGGGATGAAGTATATATCACCCTCGTCGTTGACGTTCCAACGATAAGATATATTTGTATAAGCTTCATCACGGTTTCTTCCGTAATGATACGGACGGTCTTTTTGGTCACGCTTGTAGTCTTCGAGTTTCTCAATGAGCGTCAGAGCCTTTTCACGGAAATTCTCTTCCTCTCCCGAAACGATAAAGCAATGATGCGAATAGTAATACTGCGATACGATAAGTATATATTTTACGTTTACCATATTGACTTTTGCCTCCTTATCAGTTATAATTATTATGGTTATTTTTCTTACGAGCCTGTTTCGGTGCCTGCCGATAGGGCTCTTTTTTTATTCCTGATCATCGTCATCGTCCTCAAAGCAGAGCAGAATGTTATCAATCGTCTGCAGAATAAGGCAACCGAAAAGAGCTGCTAAGATAACGAGCATTATGATTTTATACATTCTTAGCCGCCTCCTCGGTTCTCTTCTTGATGATGCGGAATAAGGCTTCCGCACAAGCTTCTATGGACGGCTTGCCGTAGATCTCGATGCGTCTGCCGTCCTGGGCGTATGTAACCGTG
>JBJEQL010000231.1:0-2620 GCA_051881735.1 Oscillospiraceae bacterium | reverse complement strand
ATTTTGAACATTATGCAGAACGTGCTCTCAATTCTCCTTTCAGCTCAAGAAAGCTTATTGCGGTCGTTGACCTTACAATAATGAAGTACAGAAGCTTCTGCGCATATCACGGCGTTGAAGAGGGTGAAAATCTCCTTGAACGCACCGACAGATTTCTTTCATCCGTAATATCGAAAAAAGAATACTGTGCATATATGGGCAAAGCAAGCTTTGCGCTGCTATTAAACTGTGAGAGCAAAGAGGAATGTGAGGACAGGCTGTACAGAATAATGAACGGACTGCCGAGAGCAATAAACCACGACAACGCAGTTTTCCATTGCGGCGTTTTCTTCGCAGAGCCTGCCCAAAGCGACAGCATTCTTATAAAAAGAAAAGATACGAACATTTCCGAGCTTTACAGCTATGCAGGTTCCGCAAGAGCGGCAATTGCTGACGAAAGCGCCAACGGCGTTGCAATATTTGACCGTGCCCTTCTTGAAGCACAGCTCTGGGAACACAAAGTCGAAGAAAAAATGCAGAAAGCTCTTGAAAACGAAGAATTCGTCGTATATATCCAGCCGAAATACAACCCTGTTACAAACAAACTTGCAGGAGCAGAGGCTCTTGTACGCTGGATAAACGAAGAGGACGGCTTTATTCCTCCCGGAAAGTTCATTCCTATTTTTGAAAAAGACGGTTTTATCCCGAAGCTTGATGATTACATGATATCTCACGTTGCAAAGCTTCAGGCGGAATGGTTAAAAGAAGGTAAAATGCTTGTTCCCATTTCGGTAAATGTATCCAGAGCGCATTTTGCCACTCCGAACCTTGCGCAGCATATCTGCGGCCTTGTTGACGTATACGGTGTCCCTCACCGTTTCATTGAGATAGAGCTTACCGAGAGTGCCTTCTTTGATGATAAAAACATACTGCTCAATACTGTAAATGAGCTTAAAGCTGCAGGCTTTAAAGTATCCATGGATGATTTCGGAGCAGGATATTCCTCTCTCAATTCACTTAAAGACCTGCCGCTTGACGTTTTGAAGCTTGACGCAGACTTCTTCCGCGGCGGAGAAGCCGAAAGAGGAGAGATAGTCGTTTCGGAAGCTATTCAGCTTGCAAAGAAGCTTAACATGAAAGTCGTTGCCGAGGGCGTTGAAAAAAAGAATCAGGTGGATTTCCTTGCAGAGCACGGATGCGATATGATCCAAGGTTACTATTACGCAAAGCCTATGCCTGCCGATGAATACAAAGAAAAGATGAGGTTGTGTGAATATCCTATTGTCGGAGAACTTCCTCAGCTTATTGAAAAGCAGCAATAACATAAAAATCCCCTTCTGCCGATTTAAAGAGGGGGATTTTCATATAGATAAGATAGATCATATTTCAAAATAATTGTCCGGCATTTCATATTCATAAAATTCATTCCTTTGTTTATAATACTAATTCCAAACCGTTCTATAGACAAAGGCGACAGATAGAATAATCCAAGTCAAGGAAGACGACCGCAGGCAGGCTGCCGCCTGTCAAGGGAGTCTGACGCAGAATTGGATTATTATATCCGAGTATTTGTCTATAGGTTGGTTTGGAATTAGTATAAGTTCAGGTGGTACCAATGTCAAAAAAATATAGTTTTATACTTATTATCCTTGCAGGCTGCCTTTGGGGCACTCTCGGCATATTCGTAAGAAAGTTCAGCGAATATGGTATAACCTCAATGAGCGTCGTGTTCATCCGCTCCCTGCTTACGGCGGTGTGCGTCCTCGGAGCAGGTGCGTTATTCCGTTCGGATCTACTCAAATTTAAACTAAAGGATATCTGGATATTTACAGGCATGGGACTATGCAGCATAGTTTTTTTCAACTTTTGCTATTTTAAAGCAGTTACCCTTATGTCGCTCTCGGCGGCAGCGATACTTCTCTATACTTCGCCTGTTTTTGTAATGCTTTTGTCTGCGTTGTTTTTTAAGGAAAAGATAACCGTTCGAAAGATAGTTTCGGTTTTCGTTTCTCTTGCAGGACTTGTCCTTGTCACGGGTTTTATCGGTGACGCAGAAACGGTAACGCTGTCTGGATTTCTTTGCGGCATTGGTTCCGCCGCAGGATATGCTTTGTACAGCATTTTCAACCGTGCGGCAATAAATAAGGGTTACAGCGCATTGGCTGTTACCGGTTGGTCGTTCGCCTTTGCGGCATTGTTTTCCATTCCTGCGGTGAATATTAGCGCAATAGCGGATATGTTCTCGGAAAACAAGGCTATGATAGGCTATTCCGTTCTTTTTGCAGTATGTGCTTCAGTCTTGCCGTATATTTTCTACTCTATCGGTCTGAAGGGCACGGAAAACAGCATAGCGGCAGTAGTTGCAAGTGCAGAACCGGTTGCGGCAACGCTTCTGGGAATGATAATATACAAAGAGATACCATCGGTATCGGCGTTTATAGGAATTATTGTTGTTATCGCAGCAATGCTGATGATAGTTGATCGCAAAAAAGCTGAAAAATAAAAAAGCTCCTTCACCGAAACTGATGAAGGAGCTTTGCTTGTCATATAGAATTATGACCTTTGATGGTCGAGGTGACGGGACTCGAACCCACGGCCTCTGCGTCCCGAACGCAGCGCTCTACCAAACTGAGCCACACCT
>JBJEQL010000230.1:0-10550 GCA_051881735.1 Oscillospiraceae bacterium | reverse complement strand
AACCGCATCTTCATTTTGCTCTCAAAAAGAACGGTGAATGGATAGATCCTATCGCACTTATCTCAGGCGAAGGCAGTTAATACTAAACACCAATAAAAAACGGGAGAAAATCTGCGCCGAAATCCAATATAAAACTGTTTTCAACAGTTACGAGATTGTCGGCTTGATTTTTTCCATATTTTAAATGGTGTTTATAGCAAGACATAAAAATAGACTGACAAAAGGAGGCGAGGGCAAAGCTTGAAGAGTTAGGAACGAACCTGCAGGCAGGCTTGATGCCTGTCAAGGGTGAGTGACGACACTATTCAAGCTTTGCACCGCCGAACTTGTCAGGATATTTTTGTGGATTGCTATAGTATAAAATTTAAAAAAGGCAGATCAATCACGGTTTTCTCTGATTGGTCTGCCTTTGATCTTAATCGGGTATTCTCCAGTCGATCGGCTCAATTCCGTTGCGGACAAGAAATTCGTTTGTCTTTGAGAAATGCTTGTTGCCGAAAAATCCGTTATATGCGGAAAGCGGACTTGGGTGCGGCGATTCAAGAACAAGATGTGCAGGGTTGGTTATAAGTGACTTTTTGGAACGTGCATTTCCGCCCCAAAGTATAAACACCATTGGCTTTTCACGCTCATTAAGAAGTCCTATCACACGGTCGGTGAATATCTCCCAGCCCATACCCTTATGTGAATTCGGCGCACTTTCTCTTACTGTAAGGACGGTGTTCATAAGCAGCACGCCATTCTGCGCCCAAGAAACAAGCTCACCGTGATGCGGCGGAACGATACCGAGGTTGCTGTAAAGCTCCTTGAAAATATTCTGAAGCGAGGGAGGCTGAGGGGTTCCTTTCTGAACGGAAAAGCAAAGTCCGTGAGCCTGTCCTGGCTGATGATAGGGGTCCTGACCGAGAATTACAGCCTTGACATCGCTGTAAGACGTATATTTGAGCGCATTGAAAATATTATACATATTGGGATAAACTTTATAATGTCCATACTCGCTTATAAGGAACTGACGGAGTTTAAGGTAATATTCCTTTTCAAACTCTCCTTTTAAAAGCTCGTCCCATTCATTTCCGATATTAACCATAAAAAACCTCTTAACTTGCTCTTATCTGCACAAATGCAGCATCAAGCAGCGCAATAGTATCGTTCCAGCGGATATCCGACGCAGACGCACCGAACACAATGCATATAACATCATGGTCGAAACGTCTTGCGGTTGCGACAACGCAGTAACCTGCTTCATCTGTCATACCCGTTTTCATTCCGTTTGCATACATATAATAGCAATCGCTGTAATCGTGAATAAGCTTGTTGGAATTCTCCCACGAAGCAGCCTCTCCCGAAAGAAATGTGACATACTTACTCGGAGTTGACGCAGATTCAAGAAGCAACGGGAACTGCTGCGCATAAAGCGTAACACGGAGCATATCCTTAACAGTCGTGTAGTGGTCGTCCTCATGGAAACCGTCAGGAACGGAGAAATGTGTATTCTCACAACCGATATTTTTGAGCGTCTTGTTCATTTCTTCCATAAAAAGCTTGACTGCGCCGTCTGCGGAAAGATTTTCGTCCTCGCCGAGGATACGTCCGATATTCGCTGCAGCACAATAGGAAGCGTCATTTCCCGAGGGAAGCATCATTCCGTCAACGATCATATTCAGGTCAAGCTCGCTTCCGATATTGACCATTGCAAGGCTGGAACCTTCATGAACCATACTTTGCTCGTCACCGACACGGAAAACCATTCCGTCCGCAGCGTTTTTTATCGTTACAGCCGATGTAAGTATCTTTGTCGTGCTTGCAGGATAGCATTTTTCATCGGGATTCTTTGCATAAAGCACCTTGTTTGCCGTTGAATCATATACTATCGCATATTCCGAGCAGATTATCATATCTATGGGGCAGGTTTCTGGGACGGTGATGTTTATCTTGCGGATTTTCTCAGCAAGAGGATCTTCGGGCAGCGGTGCTTCAGTTACCTTCTGAACCTCAATAACTTCGCCGTTTTCGTCAATTATGGTCTGGCTTTCGTTTGCTTCTGTTTCAAGGCAGACATAACCCTCGGACTGTATTTCAAGCGGAACTTCAACGCTGCTGCCCATTTTAAAAAGCACAACGACACCGACTAAAAGCACCGCAACTCCGAGGAACGAGCCGATCTTAGCCTGTGCCGCACGCTGACGGCGTTTAGCTTCGGGCGAAAGCTGCTTCTTTCGGCGTTTTGAACCGTTATTTCTATTTTTTTTAGAATTTGCCATATATTATACCTCTGTAACATCAAAAGCGCATAAGTGTATAGTATATATTTTACATTACACCCGAAAATTTGTCAAGCATAAATATGTTTTGCAAGCAGATTTATGAATATTTTGTTAAAACAGTTCGTTCTGCTTGACTTTATAAGGATTTTATTGTATAATATAATGGTTGAAATGCGGATATGGCGGAATCGGCAGACGCGCTAGATTCAGGTTCTAGTGGTAGCAATACCGTGTGTGTTCAAGTCACATTATCCGCACCAAAAACGAAAACACCGTGCTTTGTGGCTTTTTCCACTGGGCACGGTTTTTTTAACAAAAAAAAGATGAAATGCGACGATAAACTCGAAAAAGGTGTTTATTATGAAAACATATACGATTATCGCAGGCGTAAACGGTGTAGGTAAAAGCAGCTTGACCGGTGTTCTGGCTGCTCAATGCAACGACTTGGGAATTATAATAGATACTTACAAAATTACAGCCGAATTAGGCAATGACAAAATAAAGGGTGGAAAATTGGCGATTGAACGAATAAACACAAGTCTTAAAAAAGGCATTAATTTTACACAGGAAACCACTCTTTCAGGTTCACGAACGCTAAAAACAATAAAAAAAGCAATAGAACTTGAATACTATATCAGATTATACTATGTTGGAGTTAATACCGCTGAAGAAAGTATCAAACGCATAAAAAACCGTGTTGAAAAAGGCGGTCACAACATATCTGATGAAGATGTAAAACGCAGATATAACAAGCGTTTTAACGATCTATCTGTTATATTACCCTACTGCAATGAGGTGCATTTCTTTGATAATGAAAACGGATTTGTTGAAAAAGCTGAGTATAAAAATGGAATGCTTATTTTTTTAAGTGAAAATGTGCCTGAGTGGCTGAAAGAACTCAAACAACATTTGATTTAATATGGACGTAAACTCATGAAATAATTGTTTGCATTTCCGACAAAACATAAAAGCTGTTCTCACAACAAGAACAGCTTTTTTCATGTTTACGCCTTAGCTTCAACAGCAGCTTCCGCAGGCTTTTCTTCACCGGGAAGAGGTTCGCCTCTGTAAAGAAGTTTAAGAATAATAGGTGTTGCGATAGACGAACAGATTATAAGCAGAATTACCGCAACAAAGTATTTGGAATCCATCAGTCCGACATTAAGTCCCTTCGATGCAACGATAAGCGCAACTTCGCCTCGTGTCATCATTCCGACGCCGACCTTAAGGCTGTCTTTCCAGCTGTTCTTTGCAAGCTTAGCAGTAAGTCCACAGCCGATGACCTTTGTAAGGAGAGATACGATAACGAAAAGGATCGAGAACACTACAAGTTCGCTTGTCATATCGGCAAAAGACGTTTTAAGTCCGATATTTACAAAGAATATAGGTCCGAAAATCATATAGGAACTGATATCCATTTTCTGAGCAACATAGTCACTGTCTTTGATGCTGGAGAGGATAATACCTGCGGCATAAGCGCCTGTGATATCGGCAATCCCGAACACCTCTTCGGCAAGGAAGGACATGAGAAGTGCAAACGCAAGACCAAATATCGGGATACGGCGTCTGTGTTCATACTTCTTGTTGAGGAGCTTGAACAGCTTGTAAACAAGAATTCCGACACATATAGTAACCACGAAGAAGAGAAGGATCTTGACAATAACTGCACCGATGCTTGAATTTCCCGATGTATCGCCGCCCGAAAGGCTGATAACGAATGTGAGGACGATAATGCCGATAACGTCGTCGATAATTGCAGCGCTGAGGATAAGAGTACCTATCTTGCCCTTTAAGTGCCCAAGTTCACGCAGCGTCTGAACGCTTATCGTTACCGAGGTTGCGGTCATGATAGAACCGATAAAGAGCGCACGGAAGAACTCGTTTGTTCCCGGATCGGGAAAACCGCCGTACATAAGCAGTGAGAACAGAACAAAGCCGCCGAACAGCGGAACGCCTACACCAACGCAGGCAACGAGCAATGCGAGAGGACCTGTGCGGATAAGTTCTTTCAGGTCGGTTTCAAGTCCTGCAGAGAACATCAGCAGTACAACGCCGATCTCCGCCATCTGATTGAGAAATTCGGACGGCTGAACCAAATTCAGCAATGCAGGTCCTATCAGAAGGCCTGCGAGGATCTGTCCGACGACCTGAGGTGCTTTACATTTTTTGGACAGCAGCGCCATTATCTCCGCAGCGAAGATAATGATCGCCAAATTCTTAAATATTTCCATAGACTTCCCTCTTTTTCCAAGTTTTTTAACTTATTTATTATAGTATCAGAATGTTAAATTAACAAGAATTTTTTGTTACAATTATATTGCACCCCAAGTTTTGGTTAAAACAACAATCACAAACCACAAATACTGCTGTCAATTGTGAAAAATAGCGCAGATACGCTCGCTTTTAGCGTATCTGCGCCGGTTATTTCAGCAAATCGGAATATATTTTGTAGTCGGGCATAACTGAACTGACGACTGAATAAAACTTGTCGGAATGATTTGGCTCGATAAAATGCGCATATTCATGCACAAAGACATACTCTGCACATTTTCTCGGATAAAAAATAAGCCTCGTATTCATTACGATAAAACCATCGGTAACATGACAGCTTCCCCACCTTGACTTCATTCTGCGAAGCTTTATCGGAACTTTTTGCAGCCCGAATTTTTCCTCAAAAAGCTGTGACACCTCATCATTCAGCTCACGGAAAAGCGAAACTGTACTGTTGTAAAAGAAATTGCGTATCTGCTTTTGGATATATGCTGAATTTTTGGGGTCAAACGTCTGTATGACAAGCTTTCCGTCCGAAACATAAACTCTGTCATCATCTCCGTTTCTTATATCAAAGATCAGTTCTTCTCCAAGAAAGCTGACCTTATCTCCACTTATATAGGTTCGATTCTCGTCAAGTTCGGATACAGCGTCTGGCTTCTCTGCCGAAAGTCTTTCAACGGATGATTTTATAAAATCATATCTCGAACGCACGAAATCATCAAGGAATTTTGTGGGAACACGATTCGGAGCGGAAACGCTGACGCTTCCGTCCGCTTTCACACGCATATTAACGTTTTTTACCTTTTTTCTGACAAGCGTATATTCTATTATATCGCCCTGACAATCAACGCTGCGTTTCTCACTCATTATGAATATACCTCGTCGATCGTTATAACAAGATTAAGCCTCGGATCCTCTTCTGCAACACGCTTTTTCAGTTCTTCAACGACCTTGCGGCGCTCGTCCTCGTCATATTTATCACGGATAACAATGTCAAATATTGCATTTATATTCTTATCGCCGTTTGTGATGCGAAAATCATGTATTGCACAGCTTTTATCAATTCCTGTTGCTGTATCAAGCACAAGCTTTTTCAGTCCAAGCACAAATTCATCTTTATCGGCAACCGGATCCATGTGTATAACAAGAGAGATACCCAGCTTATCGGACACTTCACGCTCTATCTCGTCTATTATCTCATGCACATGAACGATATCGGAATTCTCCGGCACTTCGGCATGGACGGATGCAAAGGTTCTTCCGGGACCGTAGTCATGCACGATAAGGTCATGTATACCGCATATCTCCTCAGCTTTCATCACCTCGTCAGAAATGCTGTTGATAAGTTCCTCAGACGGTGGAGTGCCAAGCAGAAGGTCGATCGTTTCCTTTGTGAGATTAAATCCGCCGTACATAATATATACTGCAACAACAACGCCGATATAGCCATCAATTGAAAACGGTAAAAAATATCCGATTATCGTTGCGAGGATAACTGCAGAAGTTGAAATAACGTCATTGACGCTGTCACGGGCGGTCGCTTTCATTACTGTCGAGTTTATTGTCTTGCCAATGTATGAATATGCAAAGTACATCCACAGCTTTACAAGCAGCGAAAGCGCAAGTATTATCGTCATTGGCAGGCTGAAAACGATCTCCTCGGGATGAAGTATCTTATCAAACGACGATTTGAACAGCTCAAAACCGACAAGCATTATCAGGAACGCCACGATAAGTGATGAAATATATTCCAGTCTGCCGTGACCATAAGGGTGTTCCCTGTCCGGTTTACGGTTGGACATTTTGGCGCCAATAACAGCAACGCAGCAGCTTCCCATATCGGAAAGATTGTTGAAAGCATCGGACATTATAGCTATACTTTTCATCGCCATTCCGATAAAAAGCTTTACAGCAAAAAGAAAAATATTGCAAATTCCGCCCAACACGCCGCCGAGTACGGAATAGTTTTCACGAACTTTTTTATCGTCGGTTTTCTCATAGTTTTTTACAAACTTTTTTACCAAAAACTTTATCATAACTGTCACCTGAATTCTAAGGAAAGAACAAAACCATATTTTCGGCATTTTTCGACCTTTTCGGCAAAATTCCTTATCTGTTTTAAAGTTCTTTCCTAAAACTACCGCCCGACAAGAATTGACGGGCAGATAATACTAAACACCAATAAAATTCGGGAAAAAATCTGCGCCGAAATCCAATATAAAACTGTTTTCAACAGTTACGAGATTGTCGGCTTGATTTTTTCCAAATTTTAAATGGTGTTTAGTATAAAAATTACTTTTTAATTCTGTAACGTTTTTTCGTTCTCTCAACGAATTTTGTTTTCTTTTCTATCGGAAGAATATCGGGTAATGCAGTAATGAGGAGAACTCCTGTATTAAAGCTTCCCGAATATCCGCCCATACCTGATGCAGCACTTCCGGAACCTACATCGTCAAGGTTATCCTTATAGATAACGAATGCGAACGGTGAGCAGCTGGCTGTTGTAAACTGTACGCACCATACTCCGCCGACATCTACGATAGCACTCGGGAGCACTTCAAGGTCGGTAGACTCAACGAAAATATTATCGGAAACTGTATCCTCGATAGTTTCTGTTCCGTCGTCTTTGAGGTGGACTACGGTAATGTAGTCACGATAATCCTTCATAACATCGGGAACCGGCACTGTAAAGGTAATGTTGAATCCTTCGTTCGGCTCAACCTCTACCAAGGTATTTTCAAGGTAAAGTGAAATATCGAACGGATAAACAATGAAGCTCTTAAGTCCGTTTGCATAGCCTCTGAGGACTTCCTTAACTGCTCTGGTCGATTCATCATTTACGGAGAAGTAAGCGTCAACCGGCTCATCGAATGCTTCATGGTTTGCTGCTGCGGAAATAAGTTCGCTGTGAGAGATACCATAAGGTGCTGTACCCTTGATGCTGATAGTATAGTCAACATCTGCAGCATTTCCCGATGTTGGAATAGCGCTTACTGCGAGCGAATAGTCACCGATAACACGCTGTCCGTTAACGAATTTATAAGCAGCAACCATGTAGGTATACTTTTTACCGTTTTTAAGTCCGGTATGTTCGTATGCGCCCTTTGAAACGATGCTCAACGGCTGGAAATCGCCTGTGTTATCATCGTAAACATATACGATATATCCGTCAACGCCTTTAGTTGTAGTCCATTTGAGCGCAACCGCTCTGTTTCCGGGAGTAGCGACAAGATCACTCGGAGGCGGATAGCTTGCTCCGATCTTTACCGTAATGGTGTTGGTCTTTCCGCTGTATATCTTCTGATTGTTATCCAGCTTATATGCCATTACATAATATGACCATGTATCGCCTTCTGTGAGTCCGCTGTGAGTATATGTATTCTTGGAAACATCTATCTCAAGCTTCTGACCGCTGTCTGAAGTTCCAAAAACGGTATAGCCCGTAGCTTCCTTTACAGCTGTCCAACTGAGGATAGCAGCAGTTTCGTTTGTTGTAACTGCAAAATCGACAGGTGTTTGTACCGCACCGCCGACAACAGCTGTTACTGTTACGGAAGGAGCACTCGTAACGGGAACATTGTTTACATTTTTATATGCAACAACATAGTATGAATATGTCTTTCCGGGAGTAAGGCCGGTATGTGTGAACTCACTCTTTGTAACATTGAAGCTCTCGGTCTTTCCGTTGCCGGTTGCATAGACAATGTAGCCGTCAGCGCCGGTAACATCGTTCCAGTCAAGCTTTATCTCCTTATTGCCGGATGTTGCAACAAGATCAGTCGGGAAGCCGATCGTTCCGCCGACAGTTACCGATTCCGTATTGGAACGGTCACCTTCAAAATACTGGAATGTGCCGTCAGCAAGCATTACCGTACGGTAAGCTGTGACATAATAGCTGTATGTCTGACCGAAGGTAACATCGGTGTGTGTGTATGAATTTGTTGTAATATCCTTGCGGATAGTTTTATTGTTGTTTGTGATATAGAGATAGTAGCCGGTGAAGTCGCCGGTAGCGGCTGTCCAGTTGACCTTAACAACATCGCCGTCAAGAACAGCTGTGAGGTCGGTAACCTTTGCGATCGGGTTGCCGACAACGGCATAAGCCATATTGGAAGCATCGGTCTTCTTCGGGTTTTCAAGTCCGGAAATACGTTTTGTACCTCTTACTGTGAAGGTGTACAAATCGCCTGCACGAAGTCCGGTAAGTTCATACTTTGTTCCTGTGATATTTTCTGTTGTCTTGGAAATGAGCTGACCGCTGCTGTCATAGCGGCGGATCTCTATCTCATATCCTGTTGCTGTATCAACGGGATCCCATGTTACAGTAATATTACCGTCAACCGAAATTGCCTTTACGTTCTTTGGTGGGTCGAACGGAGTTTTGATAGTAACGCTGTAACCTTCGGGATAAGGCTCATATTGGCTTGCAGGACGCTTGACAACGTTATACGGGTCAGATGGGTCTGCTGTGAGAACATAGGATCTTACTCGGAAAGTATAGCTTATATCGGGGGTAAGATTATGGATAGTATAAGCAAACTTGTTTGCTGTTCCGCTTACGGCAACGTCCACCGCCTTCTGTGTTATTTCCTTTGCATTTTCGGTGAATTTTGCATCATAAAGCGAATCATATATATCATTGTATTCGCCGGAGAAATTCTCTTTAATATAGGACAATGCATTGTCGATATCCGCCCATACGACTTCGGTATGGTTATCCTTTACCTGAGCAATGGCATTTGTTTCAACGTTGCGTGTTACTTCTTCAAGTGTAGTTGTCTTTATATACTGGATATCAAAGCCGACAGCCTTGGGATCGCTGCATATCCATGAGATCTCAGCAAAATCATCTCCGGGGGCTACCTGAATGGTGTGCGGCGCATAAAGCGCTTCCATAGCCAGCTTCTTGGAAACTACTGCCGGAGGATCACTCTTGTTGCCGTTTGTGTTACTGTTTCTAGAGTTAACTGCGACCAAATAATATGTATACTCTGTGTCGTATGCGATATTTTCATCTGTATAGGAAGTAACGGTTCCGTCTGTGATTCGTGCGATCTCCTGCTGAGCGCTTACCGGATCTGAGCCATACTGGTAAGTACGATTGATAATATATCCTGTTGCGTTTTCAACAGCGTCCCACGAAAGCACGAAGTTAACGCCGTTTTGTGTAACTTTAAAATTCTTCGGAACAGCTGTGTTTGTGTAAACAGACGCAGCGTTAGTATTTATACCGCTGTCCGAACCTGTTCCGGGAACATGACCTGTTATGAAATAATCTTTCTTGTTTGTATATTCGGATATTGAGGTTATGCCGCTTGTACGATACCATGTTGCAGGACAAATATAGTATTTGTACGCAGTAGTAGGCTTAACGCCAGATGCGGTTGTGTCTGTATAGATAAGATCGCCATAATCCAAAGTCGAGCTTGTGTCATCGACGGTTGCGATAAGCTTGTACTCTCTTGCGGCAGTATCATCGCTTTCATATTCGCTGCGGAAAATGAGATAACCGTATGTATTTTCCGGCGGAGCGCTCGCAAGTCTAACTTCGACCTTGTCCGTCTGCGTATCGGTGTCATGCGTATAAACAGCATTTGTTTTTACATCCGACAATCTTCTTGCAGTAAGAAGATCACTGAAATCTGAATAATGTGGGATAAGTGTGTATGTAAACTGGCTAAGACTGGTTTTATCGACTGCTTTATACTGTTTGGTTGTATCGCCGGTAGTCGCATTCGTTTTTATTTCATAAGAACCGGGGAGAAAATGCTCAGCGTTATCGCGTCCACCATACAATTCTACTGAACTGCGTGATCCGTCCTCATTGATCTTTACTTTATCCCTTCCGTCGATTCTTATTAAATCAGGTATTTCATTATTGGGATAGCCTTCAACATAATCTTGGGAATCAAGCCTATATGCTTCAACAAAATTTCTGCTTGTATCATATCCTATCCAACGCTGTTCAGCGTCGAGTACAAACTTGTATTCAGCATCGGGGTCGAGGTCGAT
>JBJEQL010000229.1:0-10563 GCA_051881735.1 Oscillospiraceae bacterium | reverse complement strand
CTTGGATTATTCTATCTGTCGTCTTTGTCTATAGAACGGTTTGGAATTAGTATTAAAGACGGTGCTTCGGTGCCGTCTTTTTGTGTGTTCAACATTTTTACGACAATGACTGTAATACTTTATCTTGTTTGTGTGATGCCGTAGTGATTTAGCAGTAAGATAAAGCATAGATTGTCTACTTTGAGCGAAAATAAGTAGATGCGTTATTTCAATCGTTTAAGGTGTTTTGCGGTCTGCACCGTGATTTTGACGTAGATTTCAATTGTGTTTGGCGTTAATGAAATGTTAATTATTTTCCTGTATAAATGTACGATTAAGTTTATTTTTTACCCTTTTAAAAAAATATTTATAAAGCTTATAATACACAAAGAATAATGGCATAATGGCTCGGACGGTTGAAGGGAGGCTGTTCTGATGTTTCAGATCAAATGGATTTGGGAAAACCTAAAGGGATACCGTAAACGGTATGTTCTTGCGCTTTGTATTTCGGTAGTGTGTCAGATAATGTATATTCTGAACCCGACTTTTTCAAGCAAGATCGTCGATATTTTTATCTACAATGAAAATGCGGCGGAAAATCTTGCGACGAAAAAGAATCTGCTGATAGGACTTTGCTGCTGCATTGTCGGATTCACAGCTTTGCGTGCAGTTATGCAGTTCACATCGAATATGCTTTATGAAACCTGTTCGCAGGGAATGCTTTCAAAGATAAGGAGCTTTCTTTTCAAGAACGCAGAATGTCAGGATATGTCGTTCTATGATAAGCATTCGACAGGCGACCTTATGACCCGTCTTTCGGGTGACCTTGATATGGTGCGCCATACAGTCGCATGGATAATCAAGATGTTTGTTGAAAGCATTGCGCTGTATCTTACAACAGTAGTGTATTTTTTGTGCCTTGACCCGATACTTGCAATATGTCTTATTGCGCTTACGCCGCTTATTTTCATTATCTCCACTATCTTCAAGAACAAGGTCGGTCCCAAGTATGTTGACCTGAGAGAAAAAATGTCGAAGCTCAACTCTTCGGCTGAGGAGAATATCGCAGGAAACCGTGTAGTCCGTGCTTTTGCAAGAGAGGACTATGAAATAGATAAGTTCGGAAAGAAAAACGCCGAGTATTCAAAGGCGAATAAGGACGCAGCTTTCACATGGCTGGACTTTTTCCCTTATATTGAAACTGTTGCGCAGTCGCTTTCGGTAGTGCTTCTTATTGTCGGCGGTATCTTTGTTATAAACGGCAGAATAACCATGGGCGTTTACGTTGCGTTCAGCGGACTTATCTGGACGCTTTCCAACCCGATGAGAAATGTCGGCTCGCTTATCAATGATTTCCAGCATTTCCTTGCTTCCGCAAATAAGATAATCGAAGTTTACTACTCACGTCCGCTTATCACCGACCGTGAGGACGCAGTTTCTTGTGATGATCGCTTAAAGGGCGAGATCGAGTTCCGTGATGTAAGCTTTTGCTATGAAAAGGGCAAGGAAGTTCTCTCTCATGTCAGCTTCAAGATTAACGCAGGCGAAACGGTTGCTATAATGGGCGAAACAGGTTCGGGCAAGACAAGTCTTATAAACCTTATCCCAAGATGCTATGACGCAACATCGGGCGAGGTGCTTGTTGACGGCGTGAACGTCCGTTACCGCAAGCTGCATGACCTTCGAAGAAATATCGGCGTTGCGATGCAGGACGTTCTGCTCTGGTCGGACACCATAGAGGGAAACATTGCGTTCTTTGACTCCGATATGCCTCT
Source organism: Oscillospiraceae bacterium (assembly GCA_051881735.1). Lineage (GTDB taxonomy): Bacteria > Bacillota > Clostridia > Oscillospirales > Ruminococcaceae > UMGS363. The sequence continues at coordinate 8,809 of JBJEQL010000229.1, read as the reverse complement.
TGAAGAGGTAAAGAAGTATGCAGCGCTTGCCGATGCAGACGAGTTTGCTTCAAGGCTTTCGGATGGCTATGATACGATAGTCGGCGAAAGGGGAGTCGGACTTTCGGGCGGTCAGAAGCAGAGAATTTCTCTTGCAAGAGCACTTGCGATGAAGCCGTCAATACTTATCCTTGACGATACGACCTCTGCTGTCGATACCGAAACGGAACGTCAGATACAGCATAACCTTAAAAACCTTGATTTCAACTGCACAAAGCTTATCATCGCTCAGAGAACATCTTCGGCAAAGAATGCAGACAGAATAATGATAATCAAGGACGGAAAGGTTGCACAGTTTGGAACGCATGACGAGCTTATGCAGGACAAAAACGGCTACTACTACGAGATATACACACTCCAGAACGGCGGCGAAAAGGAGGCGGTTTAAATGGCAAGGAACAAATTCGACGTTGATGAAAACCTTGAGAGCCCCTTTGACATACGGCACTTAAAACGTGCGCTTGTTTACGTTAACAAATACAAGGGAAAGATGATTCTTGCACTTTCGCTTTCGGCGGCTTCGGTAATTATCGGGCTTTTTGCGCCTGTGATCACCCAGTATGCGCTTGATAATTCCATTCCGAACAAGAATATCCCACAGCTTATCTTAATGGCTGTGCTGCTTGCGGTTACTATCCTTGTCAGCGTTATTTTCGCAACGATACGTTCAAGAATGATGACTGATGTCGGTCAGAATATCATCTTTGATATCCGAACAGACCTTTTTGAGCATCTCCAGCGGCTTTCGTTTGAATACTATGACAGCCGTCCTCACGGAAAAATACTTGTAAGAGTAATAAACTATGTAAACAGCGTTTCGGACATACTTTCCAACGGTATCATCAACTTTATTCTTGAAATTTTCAACCTTGTGTTCATCGTTATCTTTATGTTTGTGATGCATTGGCAGATGGCGCTTGTTATCATGGCAGGTGTTCCGTTCCTTGCAATGATAATCATGTTTATAAAAAAGCGTCAGCGCAAGGCTTGGCAGGAAGTAAACAACAAAAGCTCAAACCTCAACGCATATCTTCACGAGGGACTTGTCGGTGCAAAGGTGACTCAGCTTTTTGTCCGTGAGGAAGAAAACGCTGAGATATACGGCAACCTTTCCGAAGCTTACCGTGAGAAATGGATGAAGGCTGTTACATACAACAACCTGCTTTGGCCTTCGGTTGACACGATCTCGGCTGTGATCGCTGCTGCAATATACTTCTGCGGTCTGCTTGTGATAGGCCCTGCGAATATATCACTCGGTACGATCGTTGCTATGGGCGGATATGCTTCACGCTTCTGGCAGCCGATAATGAACCTTTCAAATCTGTTCAACAACTTTGTCAACGGAATTTCCTACCTTGAACGTATTTTTGAAACAATGGACGAGCCTGTCAAGGTCAAGGACAAGGAAAATGCTGCCGAAATGGGCGAAATAAAGGGAAATGTCACATTTGACAATGTAAGCTTTTCATACGATGAAAGCGCAGAGATACTTCATGACCTTTCGTTCGATATAAAGGCAGGCGAGAGCGTTGCTTTAGTCGGACCTACGGGCGCAGGAAAAACAACTATCGTTAACCTTATCTCACGCTTTTATGATACGACAGGCGGAAGAGTGCTTATTGACGGACAGGATATTTCCGAGGTAACGCTCAAATCGCTTCGTTCGCAGATGGGCATAATGCTACAAGACAGCGTTATTTTCAGCGGAACGATAGAGGACAATATCCGCTATGGCAAGCTTGACGCAACTGCAGAGGAGATAAGCCGTGCGATAAAAACTGTCCGTGCAGATGAGTTCATTGAAAGCATGGGCGGACTTTCCGCACCGATCATCGAGCGAGGAGCTTCGCTTTCACAGGGACAGCGCCAGCTTATCGCATTTGCGAGAACGCTTATAAGCGATCCGAAGATACTTATTCTTGACGAAGCGACCTCCGCTATCGACGCAAAGACCGAAAAGCTTCTGCAGGATGGTCTTGATATACTCCTTGAAGGCAGAACATCGTTCATTATCGCTCACCGCCTTTCGACTATCCGCAACTGCGACAAGATAATGTATGTTTCCAACAAGGGCATAACAGAGTGCGGAACGCATGATGAGCTTATGGCTAAAAAGGGCGATTACTATAACCTTTACACGGCTTCTCTCACTGCATAAAAGCCTATATATATGCTGTCTGTTATGATAATATTCACGAACTATTGCAAGTTTTGTAAAAATGTAGTATAAAAAAAGTGGTATAATATATCCAATAGATACGGCAGTGAAAAAAGTTATGTGTTATCCCTATAATGCTGAAAGCGATATATTTTCCCCAAAAACAAAGCCGTTTCTGATCAGACATATCGGAAACGGCTTTCTTGTATATTCGGGAGAAAAACGCTTGAAAGGAAAAAAATATGAACAGTAAAGAGATACTAACGATCAATATGAAAAAGCATTGGCATGGATATGAGGCTTTCATGATGCTTATTGCAGCTCTCGAGGCAATGATGATGGTCTATGGTATTGTGAAATTTGATTTTCATGATCTGAGGCGAAAGCTGTATTTTTCCTCTTATGTGTTTCTGTTTGTGTGTACTGTGGCTGCGTTTATTCTGAACCGCATCTTCATGAAAAAAGGAAGATATAAGAACGGGGTAATACAAAATGCCTGTGTTTATAATGTGGTGCTGATACTTTGGTCTGCAATGATATCCGCTCTCGATATGGTCGGCGGAGGCTATCCCGTGACCTATATGACCATACTGGCAGCTGTCGGAAGTCTGATCGCACTTCATCCCTTACTGTATTCATTGACGGCGGTTTTTGCATCGGCAGGTATGATAACCGTTGTTATGTGTATGGGAAATCCTTACGGTTTATCTGTGCCGTTTTTTCTCAATCATATAATTTTCCTGCTGGTCGTTATCGCTGTTGAAGCAAGAAATTACCGTTCTACCCGTGAACAGTATATGTTGGACAAGCGTCTGGAGGAACTGGCAAGCGTTGACGGTCTAACAAAGGTCGCAAACCGCCGTTCTCTTGACAGATATATGGCACAGCTTATGCAGGAAAAAAGCCTTTTTTCCTTTGTGCTTATTGATGTTGACAACTTTAAATCCATTAACGATACATACGGTCATCAGGAAGGCGATAACTCTTTGGTACATATAGCGGATATCCTGACAGATATATTCGGTGAGCACGTTTTCCGTTACGGCGGAGATGAATTTGCGGTCGTTTCTTTTGAAAATGCCGAAAATACAGCCGAAAAAATGGAGCTTGTCAACCGTCGGCTTAAAGAACTGGGTACAGATTATGTGCTGCAAACCTGTTCGGGTGTGTACTATAACGAAGAGCAGGACGACGAACGCAGGGTATTTGAGCTTGCCGATTCTGCTCTTTATGAAGCAAAACACAACGGAAAAGCACGTTCCGTAATTTACGGCAAGTCTTCCTGCAGCTGCCTACCTTGACTTTGACTATTCTATTTGTCGGCTTTGTCTGGGAATTAGTATAAATTCAATTTATCAAAGCTGTTTTTGATGTGTTTTGTCAAGAACGGATTTGATGTGTTATTTTGGGTAACTGATATGACAAAAAACCTTACACAAGGCAATGTTACAAAAACCTTGCTGATATTTGCTTTTCCGATGATACTCGGAAATCTGCTCCAGCAATGCTACAATATAGCCGACTCGCTGATTGTCGGGAAATATCTCGGATCGGGCGCATTGGCTGCGGTAGGCTCGGCATATTCGCTTATGACATTCATCACCTCGGTCATAATCGGACTTTGTATGGGCAGCGGAACGGTCTTTTCCGTTCGTTTCGGCAGCAATGACGAGCGGCACCTCAAAAGCAGCATTGCCGCAGCATTCCTTTTTATTGCGGCGGTCACGGTCATAATAAACATTGTCATTTTTGCAAACATTGATGTTATTCTGCATATATTGAACGTTCCCGAGGATATTTATGCATCAATGCGCAAATATGTATGGACAATTTTCTTAGGATTGTTCTTTGTTTTTCTCTATAACTTTTTTGCTTTTCTGCTTCGTGCGATAGGGAATTCGGCTGTTCCGCTGATATTTCTCGGAGCGGCCTCGGTGATAAATATTCTGCTCGATATTCTTTTCGTTGTTGTATTCAAACTTGGCATAAGCGGCGCAGCGGCTGCAACTGTCACAGCTCAGGCGGTTTCGGGCATCGGTCTTGGCGTTTATGTACTGCTCAGAGAGCCGCAGCTCATACCGAAAAAGAACGAATCAAAACTTGAAAGGGAAACTTTTTTCGGAGTTATCCGCCATTCTTCAGCCGCTTGTATCCAGCAGTCGGTGATGAATTTCGGTATCTTGATGATACAAGGACTTGTCAACAGCTTCGGAACGGCGGTCATGGCTGCATTTGCTGCTGCGGTGAAGATAGATTCGTTTGCATATATGCCTGCGCAGGAGTTCGGCAACGCTTTTTCTCTTTTTATATCTCAGAATCACGGCGGCGGAAGAAAGGACAGAATTTACGAGGGTATACGCAAAACGGCTAAGATCTCAGCCGTTTTCTGCCTTTGCGTTTCGGCTGTAATTTTCCTGCTTGCGCCGCAGCTTATGCAGATATTCGTTAAGGTGGAGGAAGCTGACATAATAAGTATCGGAGCAGGTTATCTGCGCATCGAGGGCAGTTTTTACATAGGTATTGGAATACTGTTCCTGCTTTACGGCTTTTACAGAGGTATCGAAAAGTCCGAAATGTCCTTGATACTTACGGTTATATCTCTTGGTACAAGAGTACTGCTTGCTTATATCCTTTCGGCCGTTCCCGAGGTCGGAGTTTACGGTATCTGGTGGGCGATACCGATAGGCTGGTTGCTTGCGGATATTACGGGAATACTCTGTCTGCGAAAAGCATCGACGGAAAAAAATTAGGCTTTTGCGGAGCATTATTTTAACGATGTTCTGCAAAAGCCTTATCATTTTATTTTTTGCTGTTCAGATATTTTTCCGCAGCTTCAAGCACGGGTATGTCCTGCGGATAGTTGAGCGTTGCGAGCGCTTCTTCGTAGGGGAGAAGGAACGAACCTGTGATCTCTTCTTCCTGAAGAGTAACGTTTTGGTCGAATTCCGAAAGGAAGTAAACAGGGTTTTTGTGATGTCCCGAAGCGTTTATATAGCTGTATTCCATGCGGAAATCACCGATGAGCTTAGCGTGAAGTCCTGTTTCCTCACGTACCTCACGAACGGCGGTCTGCTGCTCGTTTTCACCAAATTCAACGTGACCTTTCGGAAATCCGATGTGACCGCTGTTGTTGGTGATAAGCAGATATTTGCGTTCGCCGTCCCTCATTGTGTACATTACTGCACCGCAGGTCTTTTCATATATGGCGTCGATTTCCGTGGTGTGGAACTGCTCCTGAAATTCTACCGCTTTTCTGATGTTGCATTCGTAGCATATCGGCGTTCCGAGCATATCATCAGTTACGCCGACCCACTTATCTTCATTATCATCCGAGCGGAGAATTACAGCAACTATGGTAACGGTTATCTCATCGACAGGCTTATCAACGCCTAAGATATAAACGTCCTGCTCCTCTCCGTCACCTGCGAAAAGATCGGGAACGAAGCCATAGTTGATAGGGTAGATTATATCGGGATGCTTGGGGTGAATCGAGCCGATCGGACGATCGATCTTAACGGTGAATTTCTGACCGAGAGCGGAAACATCGCCCTTTTTTACTGTGTTCATAGTGTTTATTTCCTTTCTTGTTCGGCAAGGAACCTTGCTGTATATATGTGCAGATAAAGGTTTCCGTCACCGAAGATATTGTCAGGGGTGTTGACCGGCTGCATAAGCTGCGGACTGAAAACCACGCCAAGGACGGTGAGCACGGCGGAAAGGATAAGTCCGCCCAATAGGGAAGTTGTTATGCAGGTTTTCACTATTTTATGGTCGCCTGCGCCGAAATATCGGCTATTCACAGCCAATCAGCACTCTTTTCGGTTCGCCGACGGTAATACTAAAAACCAATAAAAAACGGGAAAAAATCTGTGCCGAAATCCCAATATAAGGTTGTTTTCAACAACTCACTGTTTTCAACAGTTACAAGATTGTCGGCTTGATTTTTTCCATATTTAAATGGTGTTTAGGGATACGCTGATTAAAGCGAAGCGTTCGTTTTGCCGTTTTGAAAAATGTACGAATTTCCGCCTTTGAGGACATTTTGAAAAACGGCAAAAACGTATTAATCAGCGTTTCCTTAGTATAAGATCTTTATTTTTCATTCAAAGCTTCCTTCCGTTGTCCCAACGGTTTAGTATTACTTTGCAAGGGACATGGTTTGCCGCAAAATTGATAAAAGCAGACGGTTTTATGCGTCTGCTTTTAATATTAAACAGTATAAGGGTTAGGCTTGAAAAACAGTCTTATGCAGTCTATTATCCAGCCTATTCCGAATAATCCGCCGGTGAAGAGATAAAGGAGACCAAGTCCTATTTTACCTTCATAGAATTTATGGATGCCGATCGGTCCGAGAAAAAGACAGAGCAGAAATGCTACCCATTTATTCTTCAAGCATGGATTTTTTACTGCTGGTGCAGCATGGTTTACATAGTTATAGTTATAATTCGGAGCAGGTGCGCTTTCCTGCTTGAGCATTTCGACCTGTCTGCCGCAGTGTGTGCATACAACAGCGTCAAACGGTATCTTCTTTCCGCAGAATTTACAGAACTTGGTCTTTCCCTCGATAACGTCTTCGGGTTCATCGGGAACGACCTTAATATCGGGGCGTATCGGCTCAGTCGTATAGCTTATACTCGGACGTTTCGGATAAAGATCTTCCGTCCGGTGAGCTTTTTTATACATCTCGGCAGATTGCGAACCCTCAGGGTAGAATTCACCGTCATCTCCGTAAAATCCGTTTCTGTTTTCGTTCATTTTTGATATGTCCTTTCTTTTATGTCTTTTATAATAGTATATAGGGAAAATATTTATTATTTTTATTGAAAAAGCCCTTGACAAAATTTGCTGAACGTAGTATAATAATATACTGTATCATAATGCAATTCTATGTGCGTTTTTACCATTTGATAATAGTATAACACATTTTTTCATGAATTGCAACTGTTTTTGCAAATATTAAGTTCAAAAGCTTACAATGTGCAGAAACGGAAATTTATCCTCGTAATATTTTAAGGAGGGACTCGCCTATGGTTAATGTCAAGCCTGTCCAGCTTGGTAAAACAACTCGTATGAGCTTCGGAAAGATCAATGAAGTTCTGCCGATGCCTAACCTCATTGAGGTGCAGAAAAAGTCTTATGAATGGTTCTTGAATGAAGGACTTAAAGAGGTTCTTCATGATATGTCCTCCATCACAGACTATAACGGCAACTACTCTCTCAGCTTTGTTGACTTCAAGCTCGCCGATGAATCAAACTATTCCATTGCAAAGTGTAAGGAACTTGATGTAACTTATTCAGCAAAGATGTTCGTCAAGGCTAAGGTATGGGATAGGGCAACCGGTGATATCGTCGATTCGGGTGATGCTGATATCTATCTCTGCGACCTGCCGCTCATGACAGAAAGCGGTACATTCGTTATCAACGGCGCAGAACGTGTTATTGTATCTCAGCTTGTTCGTTCACCGGGCGTTTACTACGCTGTTGAAAAGGATAAAACAGGTAAGGATCTTTTCAAGACCACCGTTATCCCTAACAGAGGCGCTTGGCTGGAATATGAAATGGATTCTAATGACGTTATTTATGTCAGAATCGATAAGAACAGAAAGATCCCTCTTACAACATTTATAAGAGCACTCGGATGCGGTACAGATGCCGAGATCGAAGAGCGTTTTGGCAAGGACGAGCGTCTTGAACAGACTATCCTCCAGAAGGACGCTACCAAGAACACCGAGGAAGCTCTCCTTGAAGTTTATAAAAAGCTCCGTCCGGGCGAACCTCCGACGGTCGAAAGTGCTGTTTCCCACATCAACACACTCTTCTTTGATGCAAGAAGATACGACCTTTCACGTTTCGGACGTTATAAGTACAATAAGAAGCTCGGCGTAGCTTCAAGAATTGCAGGCTTCCGCCTTTCACGTCCTGTTGCAAACCCCTTTACAGGCGAGATCATGGCTGACGAGGGCGAGCTTATCACAATGGACAAGGCTCTCGCTATCGAACAGGCAGGCGTTTCCGAAGTATGGCTCGACATTGAGCATAAGGAATTCTACACCACTCCGACAGGCGAATCCGCTCACAGAGTTGAGCAGAGAGAAGTTAAGGTTATCGGCAACGGCATGGTAGATATCGCTCCTTACGTTGATTTCGACCCTGCAAAGTACGGCATCAACGAAAAGGTTTCCTTCTCCGTTCTCAAGGATATCCTTGAGAGCGCTGCTGATAAGGAAGAAGTTGAAGAGATGGTAAAGAGCCGTCTTGAAGAGCTTGTTCCTAAGCATATCATCCTCGATGATATTTATGCAACAGTAAGCTACTTCCTTAACCTCTGCGAAGGCGTAGGAAACGTTGACGATATTGACCACCTCGGCAACAGACGTATCCGTTCCGTTGGTGAGCTTCTCCAGAACCAGTTCAGGATCGGCTTTGCCCGTATGGAAAGAGTTATCCGTGAAAGAATGAACACCCAGACTCAGAACGAGGGTGCAATGTCTGCGGAATCACTCATCAATATCAGACCTATCACAGCTGCGATCAAGGAATTCTTTGGTTCATCACCGCTTTCACAGTTCATGGATCAGACTAACCCTCTCGCAGAGCTTACACATAAGAGAA